>JALGYA010000053.1 GCA_029824475.1 Fimbriimonadia bacterium
AGAGTGTGCTGAAAAAGCGGGCGTCGAAATCGTTGACCGATCCGTGCTGAAGGGCTTGGCGAGCCGAGCCTAGTACAACATGGTTCTCCGCGGCGCCTCCAGCGTTCACGTCTCCCAATAATCCAAGCTCAAGCTGCCTCAGGCACCCTGGTCCGCTGGGCCAGGGTGCCTTTTTTTGTTTCGATTGAAGGATCAGCCCTGTTTTGGCTCTTTAATTGCATGCCGATTCTCATCACCTGAGTGACGGGACTACGAAATTGGACTTGCAGGCATGGATAGGTGAAGGAGCGGCATCGTTGGTCGCCGGGGCATCGATTGTTCTGGGCGTCGCTCTGTTTGTGTGGATCACCGTCAAGGGCAAGAAAGAACAGCAGCCTTCAGAAAACCGGCTCCGCAGATATCAGGTTCTCAAGCATGACAATTGGGGAATGGACGAGTCCACCAAGGTGGATATCACAGCCCTTGTCGCCGATATCTTTGTTCCTCATGGATGGACCGTCGATCTCACTGCGAGCAGCAACGGTCACCGACATGTCGCGATTCTCTCCAAGGGCTCTCGGAGATGCCTGGTGGTGGTCGCTCTGAGCCAGGCCCGGCTTGGGATGCATGTCGTGAATCAGGCCATTGAATTGAAGAGGGCGCACGAATGCACCGAGGCCGCCGTACTCTCGAACGGCCTTTTCACGACAGAGGCTGTAGATTTCTGCAAAGCCCGAAACGTGCGTCTTTTTGATAAATGGGCGCTTGTGAGAGCACTCGATGGCCTCGATGACGCCCAGAAGATCGCTGCCTAACCGATGTAGAATGCGGGCTCGATGTCGAGAACGCTGTTCGAGAAAGTTTGGAGTCAACACGCCGTGGCAGACCTGCCGGGCGGTGGCACGCTTCTCTATATCGACAGACACCTCGTCCATGAAGTGACCTCCCCCCAGGCGTTTGACGGCCTGAGAGAGCACGGGAGACAAGTCCATCGGCCCGATCTCACTTTCGCCACAGTCGATCACAATGTCCCCACCGACGGCAGAGCCGTCGACCCATCCAGCTTGAGCGGGCAGCAGCTGGCTGCCCTCTCCAAGAACTGCGCCGAGTTCGGCGTGCCTCTGTTTGATCAGGCGGACCCAAGGCAGGGAATCGTACACATCATCGGGCCGGAGCTGGGATTGACCTTGCCTGGTCTCACCATTGTCTGCGGCGACAGCCACACATCCACGCACGGCGCTTTTGGAGCACTCGCCTTCGGGATCGGCACTTCAGAGGTTGAGCACGTCCTTGCAACCCAGACTTTGAGGTCGCCGAGGAAGCCGAAGACGCTCTCTGTGACCGTCACAGGATCGACCAAAGACGGAGTGACGGCCAAGGACATCATCCTGGCTGTGATCCGTAAACTCGGCGCGGCTGGCGCTACAGGCCATGCGGTCGAGTACCGCGGCCCAGCGATCAGAGCACTTCCGATGAGCGGGCGAATGACCGTCTGCAATATGTCGATCGAGATGGGCGCTCGTGCCGGGATGATCGCTCCGGACGACACAACGCTCGAGTTCATCGCAAAAGGCGACCGGCCGTACGCTCCGAAAGGCGCGGCATTTGACGATTTGGTGGCGTACAGCCGAACTCTTCCAACCGACGAAGGTGCCGGATTCGACCGAGAAGTTGAGCTTGACGCCTCAGCCCTCAGCCCGCAGGTCTCGTGGGGAACGACGCCGGCCATGACCGTTGATATTGATGGTGTCATCCCTGAACCAGCAGATGATTCAGAGCGGAGAGCACAGCGATACATGGGCCTGGCACCTGGCACCAAAGTTCAGGACCTCGCCATCAACACTGTCTTCATCGGCAGCTGCACCAACGCTCGGATTGAGGACCTGCGCGAAGCAGCCAGTGTCGTCAAAGGCGCAAAGGTTGCCGAAGGCGTAAGGGCGATGGCCGTCCCCGGCAGTGCGGAAGTAAGAGCCCAGGCAGAGGCCGAAGGCCTCGACAAGATTTTCCTGGCTGCAGGGTTTGAGTGGCACTTCGCCGGGTGCAGCATGTGCCTTGGCATGAACGGAGACATCCTTCAGCCGGGCCAAAGGTCGGCATCGACCTCAAATCGACCTTATGAAGGCCGTCAGGGTCCTGGCTCAAGGACTCACTTGGTGAGCCCGATCACAGCCGCTGCGACCGCTATTTCCGGACGTTTGGCCGATCCAAGGCGCCTGATCTAGGATTCCCCCGGGAAAAGGCCCTCGCAGCGCTGCCACAAGGCGGCATAATGCTCGGAGGTCAGGCCCTTGAGCTTGTCCCAGAGTTGTCTGGGTCAGCGCAGGTACCATTCGACCTCAAGATTTTTTTGATCTGGATCAGGCAGAAATGAAAAGAACATTCCAGCCCAACAATAGAAAGCGACACAAAACCCATGGTTTTCGAGTCCGCATGGCGACGACCGACGGACGAGCCGTCCTGAAGCGTCGGCGTGTCCGAGGACGACACCGATTGGCCGTCTAAAAGGACCCAAGAAAGCTCGATTTGAAGAGATCTTTAGCGATGGTGAGAGAGCTTCAGGCAAGTTTGTGCGACTGCACGTACTTCCTGGCACAGGCTTTGTCGGCATCGCAGTCTCCAAATCCGTCGGATGCCACGCCCAGCGAAACCGGCTGCGGCGACAGATTCGGGAAGCGCTGAGAGATGCGGGACTCGAGTGGACGCCAGAGCTTGATCGAGTTGTACTCGTCAAGCCCTCAGGCGCAAAGGCAGACTTCGAGGATTTGGCCCAGGATCTCAATCACCTCCACCTTGAGGTCAAGCGGCGATGGGACGAAAATTCGGCGTCTTCCTGATCAGGCTCTATCAGAAGAGCACACGTTGGGTACCCCCGACGTGCAGGTACACGCCGAGCTGTTCCCAGTACACGCTCGAAGCGGTCGAGAAGTACGGGCTTATCAAAGGCTCGTGGATGGGAATGAAAAGAATTTGGCGATGCAACCCATTTCATCCCGGCGGGCATGATCCAGTTCCGTAAGTAAGTTTTAAGAATGAGCCAACAGCAGCAGCCTCCGGGCAAGAGCATCTTCAACGCAATCTTCTTTGCGGCGTTCATATTTTTGGGCTATCAGCTCTTCTTTGGACAGAAGCAGCAGCAGGACCCGCGATCCAGAACCGAGATTCTGGAATCGATGCGCAAGAACAATCAGGATCTTGACGACGTCACCATCTTTAGATCGTTCACCGCCTATCAGGCGGCCATCAAGAAGAGCGTGAAGGAAGAGGCGATCACAGAAGAGGACGCTGACACCCTCGAGATGGAAGCCGCAGTCCTCGTAGCCGATACACAGTACAAAAGCGGCCTCTACCGTCAGCAGAAGGGCATCGACAACTGGGCGTACCAGAAGATGACCCGAGCCCACCAGGGCATGAAGCCGCGCTTCGAAAAGAGAGACCGCTACAACGGTCTCTGGGACAAGCCCTACCAGGTGTCCGCAGCCCCAGACCTTGAGCTGGGATACACAGAGATTTCTCCTGGCCAGCTCTACGACCGGATGGTCGAAGAGCTGAAGGAGGCGAGCAAGGGCGAAAAAGTCATCGGTCTCATCAGCGGCTATTGGCTGATGGACTGGCTGGTCAATCTGACCGGTGCAGTCCCTGGATTCAGCTACTGGTTCGCTGGCCTGCTCCTGGCTATTCTCGTCAGAGTGATCATTTGGCCTCTCGCCCACAAGCAGTACATGTGGGGTCGAAAGATGGCTCAGCTCGCTCCTTACACCAAGGAGATCAAAGAGAAGTTTACGGACAAGAAGACCGGTAAGGTTACAGACCCGCAAGGTCAGCAGCAGGAGACGATGAAGCTGTACGCGGAGTACGGCATCAACCCGCTCTCAGGCTGTGGTCCGGCACTGATTCAGATGCCGCTCTTTCTGCTGGTCTACCAGTGCATGCTGCTCTATAAGTTTGAGTTCACCGCAGGCACATTCCTCTGGATGCACCCTGGACAGGCGAACCACCTGGGCTTCCTGCAGCTTGCTCCCAACCTAGGTGAGCGCGACCACGTGCTGGTCATCATCTACATGATCACGATGATCGCAGCAACGCTGGTCCAGCCGGTGAGCGATCCCACCAATAAGCGAAATCAGCGCCTGATGGGCGTCGGAATCGCAGTTGTTTTCTCGGTCATGATGTTCTTCTGGCCGATCCCATCCGCATTCGTGGTTTACTGGGTGTTCACAAACATCCTGACATCGCTGCAGTCGATGATCGCCTACCGAATGCCGCTGCCTCCACTGGAGAAAGTGCAGACTGGAGCAGGCGGCAAGATGCCGTTTGGAGCAGGACCAGTCATCGACGCACAAGGTGCGAAGCAGCAGAACGTCAACCCCGATTTCTTTGGCAGTACGGGCACGCCGAAGCGAATCAAGAAGAAAAAGAAGTCCCGTTGAGAAGATCTATGGAGTCAGTCGAAATTACAGCAGCGACAATCGAGGAGGCGACCGCCAAGGCCGCCGAAAAGCTCGGTGTTGCTGAAGATGCAGTCAAGGTCAAGGTCATTGAAGAGTCCAAAGGGCTCTTCGGTCGCCCGGGCAAAATCAAGGTGAAGGCAGAAGCCAAGGCTTCCAAGCCAGCCAAGAAGAAGCCCGCAGCAAAGGACGAGGAAGAGAAGCCGAAACCGAAGCCAAAGGCAAAGCCCAAGGCGAAGAAGAAGCCCGAACCAGAGCCTGAGCCAGAGCCGGAACCGGAAGAGGAAGCCGAAGAGGCAGACGAGCCGGAAGCCGCTGAGGAAGAGCAGAAGGAAGACGCTCGACCCGCTCGCGAAATGCGAGAGGATGCTGTCGCCACCGACGAAGATGCAGAGAAGCTGATCGAAATCCTCTCCGGCATCCTCGAAGCAGGCGATCTGAACGCAAGCGTCAAGTGCACAGAGCTCACCGGCAAGTACGTCAATCTTGAGATTGACGGACGAGACGCAGGATTCATCGTTGGCCGCCGCGGCGAGGTTCTGAACGCGCTTCAGTACCTTTGCAACATCATCTCAGCCCGACAGCTGAACAACGGTGTCCGCGTTGTCCTCGAAGGCAACAACTACCGCAAGCGACGCCAGGAGGCTCTCACGAACCTCGCAGAAGGCATTGCAAAGGAAGTGGCAGAGCGAGCAGAGGAAGCAGTCCTCGACGCCCTGCCAGCATTCGAGCGTCGAATTGTCCACCAGGCACTCGTCGGATACGAAGGCGTCAAGACGTACAGTGAAGGCGAAGAGCCGAATCGACGCGTTGTCATCGCTCCGATCGAATAGTCGATGATTCTGCCCCAGGCCCTCAGACCAGGCGACGAAGTTCGGGTGGTAAGCCCGGCTTCGCCGCTGACTCCAGAAAAGGTTCAGCGTGGAGTTGAACTGCTGGAGTCGGAGGGCTACAGGGTCACCTACGGAAACCACGTTTTCGCAGCGGACGGCTACCTCGCTGGCAATGACCAGGAGAGGGCTGCCGACCTCATGGAGGCGTTCACCGATCCCAATGTCAAAGGGATCATCTGCTCAAGAGGCGGCTACGGATGTGCCCGCCTTTTTCCATATCTGGACCTCGACGTCATGGCGGCGTCAGGCAAGATGTTTGGCGGCTTTAGTGATCTCACCACTCTTCATTTGCCTTTGAATAGGCGTGGGCTTGTGACGCTTCACTGCCCGATGCTTATCACGCTCTCCGTCGAGCGAGAGCCTTGGGTTGAAGAGTCGTTTAGGGCGATCCTGAAGGGAGAAAACCCGATTCCTGAGACAGCCTTCAAGGGTGAAACTTTCGTTGGCGGCAGCGCAGACGGAGTTCTCACAGGTGGCTGCATGTGCCTTCTCGGTGACAGCCTTGCGACTCCAGATCCTCTGGATGCGGCAGGCAAACTTCTCAGCAATGAGGATGTCGATGAGAATCCTCACCGTGTGGATGCGATGTTCACGCAGATGCTTAACGCGGGAGTTTTGCAGTCGGCTGCTGGGATCATCATCGGCGAGATGACGGGCACGGATGACCGGCTCGACGAGAAGATTGGAGCCTGGCCTTGGCGGAAGATCGTGGAGGATCGTTTGGCCTCCATCACGGTGCCGACTATCATCAATTTCCCATTTGGGCACATGAAGAATATGCTGAGTTTGCCGCTCGGTGTGAAGGCTCGTCTGGACGCGGATCAGGGTACGCTCGAAATCCTAGATCCGATATGCGCCGCCTCCCAGTAATCGCACTTTTGCTTGTCGCCACGGCGGCAAACGCCCAGGTTCGAACCTGGGAGAAACTCGTCTCTCCGGGGCTCATGTATCGCATGGAGATCGACGTCGCCAGGCCTGCAGTCATGCACGCTCTGCGCTGGACTCCCAACGCACAGACAGCGGCCGCACAGGCAGTTCTTGCCAACGGCACAGTGTTTTCCACCGACCCGGAAGTCTCCAGCAGGGAGGATATCGAAGCGATGGTGCTGCGGACGAAAGCTGTTGCTGGCATCAACGCGGATTTCTTTCCCTGGACAGGTGATCCCCTTGGCGCAATGGTCCGCAATGGTGAGCTTCTCAGCACACCGGACACTCGACGTCCAGTTTTCGCCTGGAGCGATGCGAATGCCGTGTTTGGGCATCTCAAGTTTGCAGGCAAAGTTCTTGGCCCTGATGACGTCACGCTCTTCATCTCTGGGGTCAATCAATCTTGCCAAGAAGATCAGTTGATCCTCAACACCGAGGCGGCTGGGGAAGCGCGTTCTGAAAAGGATACGGAGGCGATGCACCTCGTTCTCGAATTGACCGAGCCGCTGCAGGCGAACGGCACAATCAAGGTCACGACAAAGCACCTCGTCGGCGACCTCAACAACGTGAGAATCGGCCCCGGTGAGGCTGTGATCACAGCCGTCGGCAAGCAGGCCGCATCCCTCATTCCGCTGGCAGGCGGCAAGGAGCTTGAAATCGTCACCAGCATCCTCGGCACAGAAGGTGACGAGATTCAGCACGTCGTGAGCGGTGGTCCAACGCTGCTCGTCGCTGGTGAATTGAGCACAAATTTTGAGGAGGAGGGCTTCTCAGAGAAGTTCGCTGAAACGCGGCATCCAAGAACAGCCGTGGGCAGAACTGCAGCCGGCGACATTTGGCTGGTGGTGATCGACGGCCGACAGGAGGGAATCAGCTCCGGCGCGACCCTGACTGAGCTCACAGAGACAATGGTGAGCCTGGGCTGTACAGATGCCATCAACCTCGATGGCGGCGGCAGCTCGACCCTGGCACTCAACGGTGTTGTACTAAACCGCCCCAGCGATCCGAAGCCCAGACCTGTGTCCAACGGCATTCTCTTGTTTTCTGACAACCCCTTCGAGATCATGCAGGCCGACCCTGAAATGCCCGCGATGGTAATCCAAGGAAGGGCACTCATGACGACCGGAGAAGCGGGCGTCTTCAAAGTGATCGACTCGAAAGGCAACGAAGTTCCGAACAGCCAAGTTTTATGGAGCGCCCATGGCTCAGCCTGGGTAGATCAAGGCGGCCGAGTCAAAGCGATGGCAGAGGGCGAGTCGGTTGTGAGAGCAGCTGTTCGCGGGCATGTGCTTGAAGTGACTGTCACTATTGAGCCGCCAACCTCCGGATAGGCCCTAGATTCCCTAGAATCTGAAACTTCCGCGTGAGTTCACCGGTAGGCTGAAATGGTCTGGCGAATCTTCGTCGGACTGTTCGATTCGTTCTGGAATCAAAGCTTATGATTTTGACTGCAATTGCCGCGGCTGCTGGAATCACAGCCGCGCCCATGGATGTGCGCTTGATGCGTTACCCAAGTATCCATGGCGACAACGTTGTCTTCACATTCGCCTCGGATCTTTGGATCAGCGACAGCTCGGGCGGAGTCGCCCGCAGGCTCACCTCTCACCCCGGCCTTGAGTATCGCGCTCGATACTCACCCGATGGCTCAATGATCGCCTTCTCAGGCTCATACGACGGCGGAAGAGACGTCTTCGTTATGCCCGCTGAGGGCGGCGAGCCAAAGCGCCTGACCTACATGCCCGGCAGCGAGTTTGTGCTCGGCTGGACACCCGACGGAAAGGTCGCCTTCTCCTCATCAGCTCAGGCTCAGATGAGACACGCTCGGCTCTATCTCGTCAGCCCAGAAGGCGGCATGCCTGAGGTCACCGATCTCCAGGACGTCTCCGACATCTCCTATTCGCCAAACGGCAAGACGGTCGCGCTGAACCGCAACTACTCCCACCAGTTCAACTGGCGCGGGTACCGGGGCGGAACGCAGGGCAAGATCGGCTTCTTCAACTTTGAGGACAACTCGTACGAGGAGATCAAGCACGGCAAGGAGAACTCCTGGATGCCGATGTGGGCAGGCGACGATGTCTACTTCGTCAGCGACAAAAAGGACCGCACACGCAACCTCTTCAAATACAACACGAAGAGCAAGAGGACTTCGCAGGTCACGAACTACAAGGACGGCAGCATTCGTTGGCCCAGCACCGACGGCGAGTCGATTGTCTGGGAGCGAGACGGCAAGATTGAGGTCTTCGACATCGACTCAAGCAAGACCTCTGGGTTCACACCCAAGGTGCTTGGCGACAACCAGGCGATGCGCGCCCGGTACCGCCAGTTCGGCAGCCAGGTCTCTGGCTTCAGCATCTCGCCGAGCGCAAAGCGGCTCGCCGTTGAGGCTCGCGGAGATATCTACAGCGTCCCGGCCAAGAACGGTACGACCCGAAATCTGACAGAATCTCCCGGCTCCCGCGAGACCTCACCAAGCTGGTCACCGGATGGTCAGGAGATTGCTTATCTCAGCGACGCTTCCGGCGAAGCGAAGATCACAATCGTCCCCCAGATGGGCGGCGAAACAGAGGTTATCGATACGCCTGAGTCGCATCGGATCACCGGATTCAGCTACTCACCCAAGGGCGAGTGGCTCACCTACGACACAGTCGACAATCGACTCATTATCGTCAACAGCAAGAGCGGTGAAGTGCGGGAGATCAGCGAAGATGCAGCGGGAACAGTCCAGCACGACTGGTCGCAGGATGACTCCTGGATCGTCTACACGAAGACCGAGGCAAACCTGTTCGCTTCGATCAACCTGTACAACGTCGCCAACGACACTCACCACCAGGTGACCGAAGGCTACTACAACTCCAGCGCTCCTACCTTCGACATGAGCGGCAAGTACCTGTACTTTGTCTCATCGCGAAGCTACAGCGTGAACATGGACAACTTCCAGGGCGGCTCGCTGCATCAGACCGATGTCCAGCGCGTCTATGCTGCGACTCTGACTGCTGACCTCCCGAATCCGATGAACGCAACTGAGGACGAGGAGCCGGTCAAGGCGAAGGAAGAAGAGAAGAAGGAAGAGGCCCCGGCTGACGAAGCTGAGAAGAAGGACGAGCCCGAAGACAAGTCGCTCAAGATCGATCTTGACGGCCTGGCTGAGCGCGCAATCGTTCTTCCGATGCCTCCTGGCGGCTACCAGTTCGCGATTGGAATCTCGAACGGTGTCCTCGTCTATTCAAACGGCAGCCTGCTGAAGTTTGACTTCGCGTCCAAAAAGGCGGCACCGATCATCACTGGCGCCACATCGCTATCACTCACACCGAAGCGCGATACCATGGCGTTCGGCGCTGGCTCAACCGTCGGCATCTCTCCGATTCGACCCGGCGTCACGATGGGCACAGGCACCGTCAGCATGAGCCGAGTCGCGGCCATGTGGGATCCGGCTGCTGAGTATGAGCAGATGTTCTGGGAGGTCTGGCGCTACCAGCGAGACATCTTCTACGACGCAAATATGCGCGGCCTCGACTGGAAGGCTGTCGGCGACAAGTACGCCGCCATGCTCCCGTACGTCGGTGACCGCACCGACCTGGACTACATCTTCGGCATGATGATCGGAGAGACTGGCACTGGCCACTCCTACGTCTCGCCTGGCAACCCGAGCAACGGCACAACGGCTGACCCGGCACCACCGGTCGGTCTGCTTGGCGCTGACTATGAGATCAGCGAAGGCAAGGTTCGCCTGAGCAAGGTGTTCCGCGGCTTCAACGCGATGCCTGGCGCATCCGGACCCCTCGGCGTTCCCGGTGTAGTTGCCAATGATGGCGACTACCTGCTGGCGATCGATGGAGTTCCTGTTGACGCAGGGGTGAGCGTTTCCAGCCTGCTGGTCAACAAGGTTGGCGCACTGGTTGAGCTGACTCTGAACGACTCTCCGTACGACGCAGGTTCACGAAAAGTGAAGGTGCGGCCGATCGGAAGCGAAAGTCAGCTTCGGTACCACACGTGGGTGCAGGAGCGACGCGACCTCGTTACAGAGTGGTCTGACGGCAAGGTTGGCTACATGCACGTGCCGGACACAAACGTGAACGGCATCATCAACTTCGTGCGTGGTTTCTACAGCCAGAGCGGGAAGGAGGCCTACATCATCGATGAGCGATTCAACGGTGGCGGCTGGATTCCGACGTTCTTCATCGAGGCACTGTCTCGCAAGTTCGATACGGCCCTGCAGCAGCGCAACGGCATCGATATCGGCTTCCCGACTCAGTCGCTCGACGGACCGAAGGCGATGCTCATCAACGAGCATGCCGGATCCGGCGGTGACATGTTCCCTTGGCTGTTCAAGAACAGCGGCCTCGGGCCGCTCATTGGCACGAGAACCTGGGGCGGTCTGGTCGGCATCAGCGGCCAGCTTAGTCTTGTTGACGGCGGTGGAGTCACCTCCCCTTCGTTCGGCATCTATGACCAGGAGCGCACAAAGTGGATCGCTGAAAACACCGGTGTCGATCCCGACATCGAGGTTGACAACGACCCTGAATCGCTTGCCGCAGGCAAGGACGCTCAGCTGTGGGCTGGCGTCAAGTACCTGCTTGATGAGCTGAAGAAGGGCAAGGGGCGCAAGCCGCTCAAATCGCCTGACGTGATCAAGATCAAGAAGGGCGGCGGCTAGCTCTCCTTTCTTGTTGACACTCTGGGCCTGGCGGTGAACTCACCGCCAGGCCCTTTTTTGGCATGAAGATTGCAGCTAAAACTTCCGATTAATTGCGTGTGGAGCGTGACACTTCAATGAGTGGAAGCAGCAAGAAACAGACACCTTCGTCCAAGGCAGATGAGAAGAAGTTCTTCCGATGGGTCCGACTGGGCGAACTGCTCGTCAGCAGCGGCCTGGTATCGCAGGAAGATTTTGAACTGGCCCTGGAGGCTCAAAAGAGCTCCGGACGTCAGATTGGCGATGTTCTCATCCAGCTTGGATTTGTCAGCCGCAGACAGCTTCTGGAGGCACTGGCAAACCAGATGGACGTGGCCGCCTGGGAGTTCTCCCATTGGCAGCCTGACGCCATCCTCATCGCCAGCGTGGACGGCGAGTCCTGTAGACGGCTTCAGGCTATGCCGGTTGGATGGAACGAAGACCACGTGGTGGTGGCCATGCGCAACCCCACCGACGTCAACGCCATCGACTTTTTTGCGGAAAAACTAGAAGCAAAGATCGAACCTGCGCTGGCAGACGAAGCGACGCTTGCTGAAGCGATCGAGCGCGTCTACTTCCAGGGCACAGACCTCCAGCAGGTCCACGTCGATGCACTCGTGTCAGAGGCGCTCGGCGACGGCCAATCCAACCGATCTAAAGAACGCTCACTCCACCTCCACAAGATTGAGCAGCAGACACGCCCGGTTATCAGCCTTGTCAACAAGGTCATCTCTGATGCCCTCAAATCAGGTGCAAGCGACATCCACCTGGAGCCGCAGGAAGGCTATCTTCACGTCAGATACCGAGTTGATGGTCGACTGCGAACTGTCAGCACCATTCCCGCGAAGCTGACCAAAACCGTTGTAGCCAGGATCAAGATCATGGCCGAGCTCGACCCGGTTGAATGGCGAACGCCGCAGGACGGCAGGTTCAGCGTGAAAGTCGAGGACTTCAACGTCGATATGCGAGTCAGCGTCTTCCCGTCACTTCACGGAGGCCGTGTTGTTATGCGAATTCTAGACCGTGCAAACAGTCTGCTTGACCTGGATGAGCTTGGTCTGTCCGAGCACAATTATCCGCTCTTCATGGATGCGATCAACCAGCCGTATGGCCTCTTCCTGGTCACCGGCCCAACGGGCTGCGGCAAGACGACCACGCTCTACTCTGCTATGCAGTCTGTTCGATCGACTGAGATCAACGTGTTGACCTGCGAGGATCCGGTCGAGTACACGCTTGAGGGGATCAGCCAGTCTCATACAAATCCGAAGATTGGCCTCACTTTCGCAGAGCAGCTGCGAGCCATTCTCCGCCAGGATCCCGATGTAATCCTCGTCGGTGAGATCCGTGATGCGGAAACCGCGGAGACAGCTGCGAGGGCCGCAAACACAGGCCACATGGTCTTCAGCACGCTGCACTGTAAGACCGCGCCAAGCGCCATTGTCAGGCTGCAGGATATGGGTGTTGACCGGTGGATGCTCGGCTCAGCTGTCACCAGCGTGATGAGTCAGCGGCTCGTCCGAAAGCTGTGTCCGACGTGCCGAGTTCAGCAGAAGGCCACGGCAGCTCAGGCCGATGTGCTTGAAGGAGCACTGAATACGGCCTGCCCGAGCAAGCTATGGGTGGCAGACGGCTGCCATGACTGTGGCGAGACCGGCTATGCTGGCCGGGTCGCTGTTCATGAGATTCTCCCTGTGAACGAGGAGATTGGTGAGCTTATCTCTCACGGAGCTCCACAGTCTCAACTCGAAGACGCCGGCCGCAAGGCAGGGTATCGAACGATGCAGGAAGATGCTGCGGAGAGGATTCTGCGCGGAGAGACCTCCTGCGAAGAAGCCAGAAGGCTTCTCGTCTTCGGCGACCGCCGAAACCCGAAGGCTGCCTAAACCAAAGACGCCCTGCCGTGACATGTCACGACGGGGCGTCAATGCGTTAAATGGAGCTGGCCTGTAAGCCGGATTCTGTATTTGTGCGACGATTTGTCTGATGCGGCCAACCCGAAGGGTCGTCGGGCCGAGTCAATCCCTTCCTATTTGGCCTTGCTTCTGACGGGGTTTACCAAGCCGATCCGGTCACCCGAATCGCTGGTGAGCTCTTACCTCACCGTTTCACCCTTACCGCCTCGGCGAACCGAGGGTAGGCGGTCTATTCTCTGCGGCACTGTCCGTCGGGTCGCCCCGCCCCAGCTTGCGCCGGGCGCCATGCCCTGTGAAGTCCGGACTTTCCTCCCCAGATACAAGATCTGAGGCCGTCACCCGGCCAACTCCGAGCCCATGGTACTTGAGCCCAACCGGGACCTTTCCCCCGAAGCCTCAGCGGTTGTGATATGATACAAACAAGTTTGCAATACAAACCGGAGAAGCAGATGACACAAGAGACAGACTTCAAAGAGATTCGGATGCGGGCGTTCCGGGCCAATCATCGTGACGGCCTCCTGGAGCTGACGCTCGGGATTCCGATTACGATGTTCGGCATCGGGGTCACGACAGGAATAGAGTCGTGGATGATGATGGGCAACATTCTCCTGCCTCTGATTGTTCTCAGCATGATGCAGATCAAGAATGCGATCACCGTGCCCAGAATTGGACATATTGAGGTGCCACGGGCCCTCCCGATGAAAGCTCAGTTCATCCTCCTGTCGATGATGTTTCTGTTCATCATCGGGCTGTTTGTCCTCATG
>JALGYA010000277.1 GCA_029824475.1 Fimbriimonadia bacterium
TTCGAGATTGGCCTCCTTGAGGGAGGCCGCCAGCTCCTCCAGCTTCAACCTCGGTGGGTCCGGCTGTGTCTCCACTGTCGTCTGGGCCATGCCTTACATTCACTTTACCGTTGAAGAGGCATTTAAGTTCTCAGGGCGTGCTGAGCTGATGCTCAGCACGCCCTGCAGCGTCAAATATGTGAGTTCGGACCTACTCTGAAGCCTTTTCAGCCTTCTTGGCTGGGGCCTTCTTTGCAGCAGGCTTTTTAGCGGCAGCTTCAGTCTTCTTAGCCGGTGCTTTTTTAGCAGCGGGCTTCTTCTCAGCTGTCTCTGCCTTCTTTGCTGGGGCCTTCTTGGCAGCTGGCTTCTTAGCGGCAGCCTTCTTTGCAGCGGGCTTCTTAGCGGCAGCTTTTTTGGCAGCGGGCTTCTTGGCTCCGCTCTTCTCGGCCTTCGCTTGTTCGATGGCGTCTTTGACCAGGAGCTTTACCTTCTGCTCCTTTCGTCGTCGCCGTGTGCGAAGCTCTTTGTTGCGAACTCTCATAGGACCCAGATATCCCGGGCAAGCGGAATTATACCAGCGGCAAAATTGAGCCTAGGCCTGTGCATCAGCAGCCTTCGCCATTCGCCTGGTGTAAAGGAACAGAAACACACCAAGAATAATTGCTCCCGTGGCCCAAACTTGGCCTAACGAAATACCGTAGTCGAACCTGGGGACCCGGGACCAGACCCCGTGGGCATCCTGCTCATTTGCCCGGAAAATCTCGAAAACAAACCTGCTGGCGCCATAGGCAAACGCCGCGAGAGCAATCGACTGCCCCGACTTGAGCACTTTCTTGCCCTCAAGCAGAACGATCACGCCAGCAAACGCCAACGAGAGCACAGAGTCAATGAGCTGGGCGGGAAAGTGACTGGCTGCTGAGAAATGGAGGGGGAGGCCGAGCGGGCCTTCCGTAGGCAGCCCAAAACAGCAGCCGTTTAGGAGGCACCCGACGCGACCAACGGCACTCGCGATCAGGACCGCAGGTGCAAAGGCGTCGAGGAGATTCCACATCGGCAGCTTTGTCCGTTTGACCCACAGCCAAAAGCCGAATGAGCCGACGATCATGCCGCCGAAGCTGGTCAGGCCTTCGAATCGAAATGAGAACAGCTCGTCTAGGTGCGTGCTGTAGAAGGACCAGTTGACAAGGATGTAGGCGAGCCTCGCGCCGAGTATGCCGGGAATGACGGCCCACAGGATCCCGTCAGAGAGCTGGCTCGAGGTGACACCGTACTTCGCTGCACGCTTTCCGCCCACCCACGCAGCTAGGATGATCCCGATCATCAGGAGCACGCCGTACGAGCGGACGTCGAAACCGAAGACTTCAAAGAGAACTGGTCGCATTGAGGATCCTAGAGGGTGGCGAAGTCCTGTGACATCGCGTCTGCCTCTTCAATAGCGGTTCGAGCCTCTTCCCAGTTGCCAAGCTCTCTCTGCAGCTGGGCGAGCCTGTTCCAGGCAGCCCGCAGATGGAATGGCTTGGCCTGGAGGAACTGCCGCCCTCTCTCTTCTGATACATCAATGACGGCCTGAGTGTGCTGGTCGATGGCGGCTCTGAGCAGCTTCAGCAGCTCGTCGTCTTTCTCTTTGCCCCAGCCCTCCTCTAGGATTTCATAGAGCACAGCCGGAAGAATCGACTCCTTGTGCTCTGGCGCCGTCTCAAACACAGACCAGGCGGCTTCGAGGGCTGCATCCATGTCATCAAGGTGCGCACAGACCCTTGCGTATTGAAGCGTGTCGATTACACGGCGACTCTCCGTGAGTGCCTCCTCAATAGCAAAAGCGTAAATCTCGCGGCTTCTCTCCCAATTGTCAGCCCGGCGATACAGCTCAGCGTAGCCGTACGCATTGGCCGTGGTGATGTCTGCTTCATCGACTGCGTCGGCGTAGTTGGTCACCGCCTCCAGCATGAGAGCGTCCTTCTCCTCATCGGTGATTTCGCCCGTCTGGACTCTGCCCACAAGCTGTGCGTGCCGCTCATCAAGGCTGCTGAGCATGAGCTCAGGGTCTTTCAGCTTGTTCGCAACGCTGTTCGGGTCCTCATACTGGCCAAAGCTGCATCCAGCACACGCCAAGGCGAGCACTGCCAGCCAGGCAGGATTACATCGTCGAAGCATGGCGTTCACTGTCAAACATCGCATCTCGGTAGATCTCTGAGCCTACAAACGTCAAAACGGCCTTGCCCTGCAGCTCTTTTCCTTCAAATGGGGAATTCTTCCCCTTGCTGAAAGTTCGATTGACATCGAATTTCCACTCTGCATTTGGGTCGATTACCGTGATCTGGGCGACCGGTGTGCCGCCTGGCTTGAGTGTTCCAGCCTCCAGCCCGAGGATTTCGGCCGGAGCCGTCGACATCCGCCTGATCGTCTCGAGGGGGCTGAGAACTCCCTGGTGCGTTGCCCTTGTCAAGACAACACCCACCGATGACTCTAGGCCGACGACGCCCATTTGAGCATCAGCAAACGGCGTGGTCACCTCATGGCTGGCAAATGGCGAGTGATCACTCGCGATGCAGTCGATTGTCCCATCGTTCAACGCCTCAATAAGGATGTCGAGATCCACAGTTGTCCGAAGTGGCGGGAGGGTCTTGAAGTTGGTCTTGTACTCGTCAACGTCGTCTTCGGTCAGCGTCAAGTGGTGAGGTGTCGCGTCACACGTGATCGGTGCTCCCATGTGCTTGAACTGCCGGATGATCTCAACGCTTCCCCAGGTGCTTATCCTCAATATGTGAATGGGGCAGCCGGTGTTCAGAGCCAAGATGCAGGCGCGCATGATCATGATCTCCTCGGCGCTGCGGGGGATTCCCTTGAGGCCAAGCATGGCGCTCATTGCGCCGTCATTCATGTCGCCGTGGTTCTCAAGCGCGAGGTCGCTGCAGTGGAGCATCAAGGGCAGATCGAGCTGCAGACAGAACTCCATCGCACGCTTGAGGACTCCTGAATCCTGCACAGGGCTGCCTTCGTCACTTGCTGCGCAGATGCCAGCCTGCTTCAAGGCAGCCAGGTCGCTGATTCGCTCTCCTTTTTGGCCCGCGGTCATCGCTCCGACAGGAGCGACGAACACACCGCCAGCCTCCGGAGAAGCGGCTGTGTCAAAAATAAAGTCGATGAGCGACGGCGAATCGAGGGCTGGATTTGTGTTAGGCATGCAGCAGATCGTAGTGAATCCGCCAGCTGCGGCTGCCTGAGTGCCTGTCTTGATGGTCTCTCTTCTTTCGTGACCAGGCTCCCGGAGGTGGACATTGATGTCGACCAGCCCCGGGGCTATCCAGAGACCGGAGCAGTTGTAGACCTCATCGGCTCCTTCCTCATCCACGTCG
>JALGYA010000278.1 GCA_029824475.1 Fimbriimonadia bacterium
TGCTAGCGCCATTGCGTTCTCTCCTTAATTCTCACTTTTGGTTCTTGCCATCTCGAGCTGCACGTTTGGCGATCTCGTCGAGGCTCAGGTCAGGGAAGTGCCGCGAATAGAACGCAGCTGCATCGGGGTTCATTCGAGCAGGCGGCTTTCCGGGGCCTTCGGGGGCAGTCTGGGAGAACAGTTCGTGTTTCGGGCCGTTCTCAATGAGTTCGATGACAAGTTCGCCGGGAGTCTTCGTCTCGCCGCTGAAGACGACTGTCTCGTTTAGCTGCATCAGGGCAGCCGCTGCTGGCCGCTGTGCTGGCAAAAGCCTTCCGCTCTTAAGGAGCTGATCGAGCCTTGCCGACAGGGCGTCCGTCTGCTGCTGGGCGGCAAGGGACTCGTACTCGGCTCGCCAGTCGATCGTCTCTGCAGGGTCAAGCCTGCCGAAGAACCGGGTTCGCTCGTGGCTGAACAGCCGGGCGCCGGCGATCCGGGGACGGCTGACGAGGCTCACTTCGCGCACTTCACGCAGGTCCTTGGAGAGGCCGAGGGAGAGCCCGGTCGCCTTCGACTGCCGTATCAGCTCATTGGCCTCGGTGGTCAAGGCGATCGTGCCCATCAGGTTTGAGCCTTCAGCGCGGATATCTGTGAGGAAGCCCAGCTCCAGAGGTGACTTCGAGTGCTCGATCAGCACCGGAACCGGCTGCGAGAAGCTCTGCTCCAGCTGAAGCAGGTCCTCCTCGCTGATGCTTGCTCCCTTGTCCGGGTAGTCGCCAGACTCGAAGAGCTTGGCGGAACGGTCGATCCACTCTCTGGACTCAACCAGATAGGGAGGCGCTTCGCCCCCCGCGGATTGGATCTTGAGAATGAGAGAATCGCGGATATCATCCGCGATCATCGTTCGTTCGCCCTTCCACCCTGGGCCGGCCTCGGCTGCTTGGATCAGCAGCAATTTGAGGTCCTCTGCAGCCGCGGCTGACTCTTCTGTTTCCGAAAAATCGTTCATGGTCGCATCTCTGTGGTGGCGTAAAACAAGAGCCCAAGTCGAGTGGACTGAGCTCCCTTTCGCCAAGAACCAGGAGGCGGCAGATTCAAACGGCAGCCGTGTCAGCAAGTTTCTGTGGCACAAAGGACCCGGGACAGCCCGGGTGCTCCTATACTTGCTGCGGATCGCAATGCCATACTAAGCGTTCGCGTCATTCTGCCGCGAGGAGTTCCTTACTTGGCAAAAGCAGCACAGATTAAGCCCGAAGAGTTGGCCGCCCGCTACTACGCGGACCGCCTGATCCTGGAGCAGCTCAGTGAAATCGATGAGGTTTTCAAACCCAGCGAAGTCGCTGAGAGACTCTCGGACCACGGACTTGGCCTCGCTGCCGTCCGAAGCCTTCTGGCATCCAATCCCGAGAAGTTCGCTTATAACGAACGAAGATGGGTGCCTGCCGCTCGCGTTGAGGGCGATGGCCGACCGTTCAGTGAGATCGTCCGCCTGGTCACCGAGAAATTCGGCGCTCCGATGCAGATGGCAGTCCTCGCCAAGGAAGTCTCACGGATCTCCGGCCGCGATGAGCACGAGACTGAGCTTGCGATTGAAGCACTCGGTGAGATTGCGGACGAATACTTGATCACCAAGTCCGGTGAAATCGTCAGCGCATCCTGCGTATTTGTGGCGACAGACGAGTCGATCGAGCAGACCTGCACCTCCAACAGCATTGAAGAGTCGGAGATTGCAGAGGTTGAAAAGGCGCTCGGCAAATTCGATTGGGCACAGCAGGACGCGATCATCTACGCCCTCGAGAAGACCGCCCCCGTGAGCATCAAGGGACTCAGCGGTGCTGCCTGGAAGCAGCTGAGCCCGCAGGACCCCTACGCAAGGCACCTGTTCAACTGGCGCGAATTCGCAGCCGAGCTGCTCGCCATTCCTGGATTCATCTGCTCCGCGGACGGCAAGATCTGCGCTGAAGGCGATGCCAAGGGCTGGGTCAAGACGGCTGTCAAGGCCGCATCGAAGTTTATTCCGACCATCGAGGTCGAAGACGTAGCACCGCTTGAACTCAAGAAGGACGCGACTGAGAAGATGATCAAGGTCGTCCTCAAGGGCGACGACGCAGTCACAGCGACAAGCCTGCTCGAGAATCAGTTCGAAATCACCCCGACGGTGAAGACCTTCCCGGATGACATGGCCACAGTCATGCAGGCGCTGAAGGACGAAAAACGACTCGAATGGGTTGGCGGAGACCGGTTCATGAAGGCCGGATCGACTCCGGACTACATCCACGACATTCCAGAGCCGTTCAAGTACGTTCCGACGGAGCATCTGCAGGAGGACGGAGACCCCGTCGACTGCGAGCTGAACGACGAGGGCCTGAGCAGCAGCCTGCGAAAACTGATCGTCCACCCGCTCGCCACAGACGTCATGGATGAGGACATCCTGCCGGCACCGCGAACGATGCCTGACAACCTCAGACTCGTTCTCAAGCCTGTTCACCGAGAGCTGGGCACGTTCCCGCTCTGCCAGTTCCCAACAGGCTGGTTCGAAGAAGCTCCGGAAGGCCAGGAGCTGAGATTTGTCGATCCTGCAGGAAACGACCTTCAGGTTTGGCTCAGCCACAAGTCACGACTGATTTACGGTCTGTTCGACTGGTGGCTCGATCAGCCGGTTGAATCCGGTTCAGTGTTCAGCTTGACTAAGACAGAAGAGGCCAACGTATTCGAGTTCAAGTGGCTCGACCAGACGGACCCGGTTGTCTACATCAGCACACAGCGGATGGAGGAGCTGCGAGAAGTCGCGGCCGACTCCGAAGAGAAGTCGACGTTCGAGCTTCTGCGCGAAGTGATGGCGCACTGGCCGAAGGGTGCGGACTTCTTGACGATTCTCTGGGAGATGAACGTTGTCAGGAGAACAGGACGCAGACTGCTCGCTTCACTGCTGAGCGGATATATCTGCTTCTACCAGCGATCCGGTTCGCCGGTCTGGCACTACGACCACAAGAAGGTCGATCAGGGCTTTGACAAGTCCAAGAAGAAGTTTGTTCACTAAGATCAAAGTAGAAAGGACCAGGACGCAGAAACCGGCTCGGTATACTCGACCGGCTTCAAGACCAGGAGCTCAGGAAACCACATGGCGAATCTGAAATCGTCGAAAAAAGACATCAAAAGAAGCAACAAGCGCCGCGAAGCGAATCTGAAGGTTCGCACGGCACTTAAGACGTACGTCAAGCGCGTGCGTGAAGCCATCGAATCTGGCGACAAAGAGAAGATCTCTGCGGCAGTTCAAGTCTGCCAAGCACACATGGACAAGGCCGTAC
>JALGYA010000279.1 GCA_029824475.1 Fimbriimonadia bacterium
GAAAACGTCATCCCCGAGAGCTGGTCGAACGTGGAAGTGCAGCTCAAGCGAAGGCATGACCTCATCCCGAACTTGGTCGAGACTGCCAAGGGTTTTGCCGCACACGAAAGTGGTGTATTCGAGCGGGTTGTGAAGGCGCGGGCAGAGGCGATGGATTCGCTTGTCAATGCGGAGATGGCGGTCGACTCAGAGCGCGAGCTTGCGGCCGCGACCCAAAGCTTCTTCGCTGTCGCCGAGTCTTATCCGGAGCTGAAATCCAACGCCAACTTCCTCGCGCTCCAAAAGGAGCTGGCGATGACAGAAGACCGCATCGCCGCAGCCAGGCGATTCTTCAACGCGAATATCCGCGACTTCAACACGATGCTCGAGTCATTCCCGGCATCACTGATGGCGGGCGGAAGAACGAAGCAGGCGTACTTTGACGCGGAAGAGATCCACTTCTCCACAGGCCTTGGACTTTAGCGCCGGAGCCTTCCTGCCATAATCCGGCGCATGCCGCACCGGCCTAGCTGGGACACCTACTTTATGCAGATCGCGCATCTGGTCAAGACCAGAGCGACGTGTCCCCGCAGAGATGTAGGTGCGGTTATCGTGCGTGACAAGCAGATCGTCTGCACTGGCTACAACGGTGCCCCCTCGGGGCTTCCTCACTGTCCCGATGACGGCGACTGCAACGATTGGCCGAAGGGATGCATGCGGGCCGGCCACTGCATTCGCGCCCTCCACGCGGAGCAGAACGCAATCCTTCAAGCTGCAAAAATCGGCATCTCCTGCAATGGCGCCGCCATCTACGTGACATGCCAGCCCTGCAGCGGCTGCGCAAAGATGATTATCAATGCAGGCATCTCGCGCGTCATATATGAAGGTGCCTATCCGGATGACTTCACGTGGGAGCTCTTCCGAGATGCAGGCACAGAGGTTCTGCGCTATGTCGACGGCACGGTGGAGCCGGTGGAGCATTCTGTTTGAACTTTGAATCTTTGGCATCGGGGGCGCCGTTCTTAGACGGCTACCTCTATCCGCTTTTAGCGGGTGGCATCGCACTCGTAGTGGTGCTGATCCTGACGCCGATGGTCAGGAGGCTTGCCATTGCCAAGGGCGCGATGGACGATCCAGCCGGAGAAGAGCGCAGAATTCACACGGAGCCGATTCCCCGTTGGGGCGGCATCGCCATCTACGGCGGGCTGCTGATCTCGATGCTGGCGATCATCCCGTTCGCCATGCCGGAGACACTCTTCCCGCCGTATCTGATCGGAATCTTGGCGATCGGTGCAGTCCTGGTTTTCCTTGGCGCGCTTGATGATTTGCACCAGTATTCCGCCAGAATTCAAGCGCTGTACATCCTCGCTGCAGGCTTCGCAATTCAGCTCTTCCCGGGCGAGACGGGAATGGTTCAGTTCCAGGGGATGAACGCGCCGTTTGGAATCGCTGGAGGCGGATGGATCGAGTTTGGATGGGTGGCGATTCCGCTTACGGCGATCTATATCTTCGTTGTCACCAAGACGATGGACACCATCGATGGAGTCGATGGATTGGCCTCTGGAATCGCTGCTATCGCGGGGGCTTGTTTGGCCGTGATTGCCGTTGTTGAAGGGCAGCCTAGAGTGGCTCTTGTCGCTGCGGCGGTCTCGGGCGCGTGCCTGGGATTCCTTAAGTTCAACTACAACCCAGCCAAGATTTTCATGGCGACTGGCGGGTCGCAGATGCTTGGATTTGTGCTCGCTGCGATCAGCATCGTTGGGGCGATGAAGACAGCCGCCACGATGGCGCTGATCATCCCGATGCTCGTCTTTGGAGTTCCGCTGCTGGATGCCTTCGTCGTTGTCCTGCGTCGGATGGCCTCCGGCCAGCCGATTACTCAGGCCGACAAACGTCACCTGCACCACTCTCTGCTGAGGCGTGGTTTGAGCCAGAAGCAGACGGTCTGGGTGCTCTACAGCGTCACGCTGGTGCTCTGCAGTGTGCTGATCTACATGGTCATTCAGTCCGGCTCGTAGGCAGGCCAGCGGCTTCCGCGACCCGGCGGGCGTCAGAATAGCGAGCGATGACTCTCCTGCAGGCGATCGTGCTGGGCTTGATCCAGGGATTGACCGAGTTCCTGCCCATCAGCAGCAGTGGACACGTCCTGCTCGTGCCTGCCTTGTTTGGCTGGGAAGACGCAGGGTCAGGCTTCTCTGCAGTGATCCAGCTTGGGTCGCTCGTGGCCGTCTTTATCTACTTTCGCAGGGACATCGCGAACATGTGCAAAGCATGGGCTCGAAGCCTCGTGGACGTGGACGCAAGGAAAGAACCGGACGCGAAACTGGCCTGGAGCGTATTGATCGGCACAATCCCGGTTGTGATGATTGGGCTGGCCTTAGAGGAGCAGATTGATACGGTTCTGCGGAGTCCATTTGTCGCGGCAGGTGCGCTGATCATCTTGGGCGGGCTGCTGTGGGTGGCCGACCGCTCAGCGAAGCAGGAGCGGAAGGTCAAGGACATCACGTTGAAAGATGGTCTGGTTATTGGCCTTTGGCAGTGCCTGGCGCTTATCCCCGGCTCCAGCAGGAGCGGAAGCACAATCACCGGCGCTCTGTTTAGTGGATTTGAGCGGTCTGCAGCGGCGCGGTATTCGTTCTTGTTGTCCATTCCGGCCATTGGCGGGAGCGGCCTGTACAAGCTGTACAAGGAGAGCGACTCGATCTTGTCGCAGGACCTCATGCCGACCATAGTCGCGACGCTCGCGGCCTTCGTGAGCGGCTACTGGGCGATCGCGTTCCTGATCAAGTTCCTACAGACGCACACGACTCTGGTCTTTGTTGTGTACCGTGTGGCCTTGGGCTTGATAATTATCGGATTGATCTTTGCTGGAGTGGTTGAAGCTTCGGCCGCAGAGGTGGCCCAGTGAGCTGGCTCAAGCGTAAGAAGACCGCTGCCCTGCAGCCGGTGGCGCTGATCGTTGGGCTGGGCAATCCTGGTCCGGAGTATCGCGGCACGCGGCACAACGTGGGCTTCGAGGCCATTGACCGTCTCGCTGCCCAGCACAAGATCAAGCTGAAAACGACGAAGCACAAAGCGATCTTCGGCGTCGGCGAGATCAATGGCACGGCCGTGGCCCTGGCGAAGCCCCTGACCTATATGAACTTGAGCGGGCAGGCGGTGAAGCCACTGCTCGGCCTATTCAGTCTCCAGCCGGATCAGATCCTTGTGATTGCCGATGATCTGGACCTGGAGGTGGGCGTAATCAAGATGAAGCCCGGCGGCAGCTCCGGCGGCCACAAAGGGCACAAGTCGCTCATCCAGAT
>JALGYA010000054.1 GCA_029824475.1 Fimbriimonadia bacterium
GCCCTGCCCAGCACGCCTGCCTCCACTGCCCTCCACAACAATCTGACGCACTGGGAGGAGGCTGGCCTTGACCCCAATAAGCCACCAATTACGATCGAGGACCTCGACGCGGCGTCGATGGTGATCAGCCAATTTGAAGGTGAGAGAATGGTCCGCGCGGGTTTCCTTCCCCGTGAGCCCGGCTGGTGGCGCGATCGATTCGGCTACATCTTCGGCGGAAGCCTATGGGACGGCGAATCGAAAGTCACAGCCGCCTCACCTGAGAATATCCGCGCCTTCACGTGGGTCCAGGGCTACAGCGAGAAGTTCGGCGCTGGCGCAGTCAGAAATTTCCAGAGCGGCTTTGGTGGCTTCGATACAACCGAGAACGGCTTCTTCTCAGGCAAAGTCTCTTCAGTCCTGCAGGGCGTCTGGATGGCCAACTTCATCGAGACCAACGCGCCAGATATGAAGTGGGCGGCAGTCCCTTTCCCCCACCCAGCAGACAGACCAGATCTAGCCGGAACCAGCTATATCGACATGGATATCCTGGTCATCCCGCGCGGCGCGGCTCACCCAGATGAAGCCTGGGAGTTCATCAATTACGTCCAGTCACAGGAAGGGATGGAGCTGCTCTGTATGGGCCAGAAAAAGCACTCACCGCTTGCTGAGGTCTCCGACGAGTTTTGGGAGAAGCACGAAAACCCATTCATTCGGCTCTTCTATGATGTTTCCAGCAGCCCCAACGCTATCGTGCCGCCCAAAATAGCCGTCTGGCCGGAGATCGCCGCCGAAATGAACGCAGCCTACGACACGATCCAGAACGGAGGCGATGTTGAAACAGCCCTCAGAAAGGTCGACGAGCGAATGCAGCCGAGACTCGACAAAGCCCTGAAAATGCGCAGGCTGAGGAATGCGGCCAAATGACAAAGAAGAAGTCTGAAGCGCGCGCTGGCCTTCTCTTTGCCTCTCCCTGGGTGATCGGGTTTGGAGTCTTCCTCGCCTACCCGCTGTTGGCCTCGCTCTATTACAGCTTTTGCGACTACTCGGTACTCAAGCCAGCCATGTGGATTGGCCTGTCCAACTACGCGGAGCTTATGTCAGATGATCTCTTCTGGAAGACGCTCTGGAACACCCTGGTCTTTGCGGCATTCTCGCTGCCTCTTAGTCTGATCCTGGCACTCAGCCTGGCGCTGCTTTTGAACAGCAAGATCAAGGGCCTGGCTCTCTACCGCACCATTTTCTTCCTCCCCTCACTGGTTCCGCTGGTCTCGCTGGCAATGCTCTGGCTCTGGCTTTTCAATGGCGAGAACGGCATCATCAACGAGACCCTCCGGGCTATCGGGATGACGCACCCGCCACTCTGGCTGACCGACAAGCTGTTCAGCAAACCGGCGATGGTCATCATGTCGATGTGGGGCGTCGGACACGCGATGGTGATCTACTTGGCAGGCCTTCAGGGGGTGCCGGTCTCGCTTTACGAAGCAGCTGATCTCGATGGAGCAAAGCCGTTCAAGAAGTTTTGGCACGTGACTGTGCCGATGCTCTCGCCCGTCATCCTGTTCAACTTCATCATGGGCCTGATCGGCGCGCTGCAGGTCTTCGCCGTGCCGTACATCATGTTCCCTGGCGGGGCGCCTGAACGGTCAACCTACTTCTACGCGATGTATCTCTACGACAACGCGTTCCGCTTCAACCGAATGGGATATGCCAGCGCGATGGGCTGGATCATGTTCATCCTGATTTTTGCCCTGACGATGTTTTCACTGCGCGCCTCTGAGAAGAAGGTCCACTACGGGAGCTGATGATGCCAGAAGAACCGATCAAAGAGAACCCGATTCAAGCGGCAAACGAGCGCATCAGCGGCAAATTCCGCCCGGCCAGCCTCAACAAGCAGAAGACCCTCCAGGTCGCGATGATTCACGCGGCTCTGGTGATCCTCTCCATCGCCTTCCTCTTCCCCTTGATTTGGATGCTCTCGACGGCCGTCAAACCGCTTGACGAGGCGATGACCACGCCGCCGATCTGGATCCCTTCTGAGTTCCAATTCGACAACTTCGGGAAAGCAATGGCGTTCGATGCGGACAAGCTTGGCTACATCCCCTTCCTGGTCTACGGCATCAATACCATAGTGCTCTGCCTGCTTGTTGTGGCAGGAAGCGTGATCTCAAACGCAATCGTGGGCTACTCGTTCGCCCGCCTTAAATGGAAAGGAAGAGACACTGCGTTTGCACTCACCCTTGCCACAATGATGGTGCCCTTCCCGATCCTTATGGTGCCGCTGTTCGGCCTCTTCAGAGACCTCGGCTGGACCGGCACGTTCCGGCCCCTCTGGGTACCTGCCTGGTTCGGCGCAGCCTTCTCGATCTTCCTGCTGAGGCAGTTCTTCAAGACGATCCCGTTTGAGCTCTCAGAGGCCGCCACGATCGACGGCTGCTCGGAATGGGGAATCTTCACGAAGGTGATACTGCCGTTGTGCAAACCGGCACTCGCCGTTGTCGCGCTGTTCGCTTTTATCGGCACTTGGAACGACTTCATCGGGCCGCTGATCTATCTGTTCGACCAGAAGCACTTCACCCTGTCACTCGGGCTTCAGCAGTACCAGGCGCAGCATGGCGGCACGCAGTGGAACCTGCTGATGGCAGCCTCCGCAGTGGTGGTTGCCCCAGTGATCATCCTCTTCTTCTTCACTCAGAAGCTGTTCATCCAGGGCATCTCAATGAGCGGCCTGAAGGGCTAAACCGTGTGGATCTTGAATCGACCGGTCAGCGCAATGACCTTCTGCTTCACGCTTGCGTGAACGGCCTCGTCTTCCGGTGCCCGAAGCACTTCGGCGATCAAACCTGCGATCTCCTTCATCTCCGGCTCTTTCATGCCTCGGGTGGTTACGGCAGGAGTGCCGAGGCGAATGCCTGAGGTCACGAACGGCTTCTCAGGGTCGTTCGGAATCGTGTTCTTGTTGGTGGTGATGTTCGCTTCGTCCAGAGCAATCTGGGCGATCTTCCCATTCACGCCGAAGGGCCGCAGGTCGACCAGCATCAGGTGCGAGTCAGTGCCACCTGAGACAACCCGAAGGCCTTGCGCTTCAATCGCAGCCGCCAGGGCGCGAGCGTTCTTCTTGACCTGAGCCGCGTAGTCCTTCCAGTCCGGCTGAAGGCAGAGGCCAAAGGCAACAGCCTTCGCTGCGATCACGTGCATCAGCGGGCCGCCCTGCAGACCGGGGAAGACCGACATTCGGATCGGCTTGCTCAGCTCCTTCTCGTTGAAGAGGATGATCCCGCCGCGGGGGCCTCTCAGGCTCTTATGAGTGGTAGATGTCACCACATCCGCATGAGGAACCGGGTTGGGGTACTCGCCGCCAGCGATCAGCCCGCTGTAGTGCGCCATGTCGACCATGTGCATCGCACCGACTTCTTTGGCCACCTTGTGGAAGTACTCAAAATCGATCTCACGCGAATACGCCGAAGCGCCGCTCACGATCATCTTCGGCTTCGACTCATGAGCCAGCCTGCGCATCGCGTCATAGTCGATCGTCTCATCTTCTTTCAGACCATAAGGGACGATGTTGAACATCTGGCCTGAGTAGGCAACCGGCGAGCCATGCGTAAGGTGCCCGCCTTCAGGAAGGCTAAGGCCCATCAGCGTGTCGCCCGGCTTCAGGAACGCGTGGTAGACGGCCATGTTGGCCTGCGCGCCTGAGTGCGGCTGGACGTTGGCGTAGTTGGAGCCAAACAGCTCTTTCAGCCTGTCGATTGCGAGCTGTTCAACCTCGTCGGCGTGCTCACATCCGCCGTAGTAGCGCTTGCCGGGATAGCCTTCCGCATACTTGTCGGTCAACACCGACATCATCGCTTCGCGGACCGCTGTGGACGCGATATTCTCAGAGGCGATCAGCTCGAGGTTGTGCTCTTGGCGAATCTCTTCCCTGCCGATGATCTGCGAGACAGCGGGGTCGACTTCAGCCAAAGGGCGGCGATGCGGATGCATCGCTCATTTTAGTCCGATGCAGACCGCAGGGCCCGGACCTTCCACAGGATTGTGAAGGAGATTATCAACAGGAAGGAGATTCTGTAGCTCGCGACGTGCATTACCGCAGTGGCAATCAGCAGCCGGTCGCTCTGAGCACTCATCGCTTCTGAAGGAACTCCAAAGGTTGCGAAAGAGAAAATCCCAAGCCAAACCGCCAGCGAGACCGAAAGCGCTGCGCCGCAAATCCTGATCATCGCTCGACGGTAATTCTCAAACTCAATCCACTTGCCCGCCCACGCCAGCAGCGCTGCGCCTGGCACAGCGAACCAGATCGTTGCGTAAACTCCTCACAGGATCCCAAGAATGATGGTGGGCGGCTCACCAAAGATCAGAGCATGGTGAGGCGGCCGCCAGTATTCAGGGCAGATGTGGACGCTGAACTGGTCGTGGATGATCGACGTGAGCTCGATGATCCACAGCGAAGTCCAGAACCGCCGCCCCCACTCCTTCATGACCTGATTTGACCTTATTTCAGAGATTCGAGAGCGGAATGGAGATCCTTGATCAAATCGCGGTGATCCTCAAGTCCGATGGAGAGCCGAATCCCGCCGGGATCGATCCCTGCCAGCTTCTGATCTTCCGGCGAGAGCGCTGCATGGGTCATTGAGCTGGGATGCTCAATCAGAGTTCTGATCTGCCCCAAGGAGACAGCAAGCGTGATGCTGAGCGCGCCGTCTGCGATGTGGTTGATCACCTTGACCGCCTGGCTATACGCCGCTTGGTCATCTCCAGCCATGTTGAAGTAGATCATCGCGCCGGGAGCCAAGTCGCCGTCGATATCTGTCATCTGTTTGGCTGCCAGCTCTCTGTCTGCAAAGGTGGGCAGTCCAGGGTAGACAACTCGCTCGATATTGGGATCCGATGCAAGGAATTCCGCAATCTTCTGTGCAGACTCCTGCTGCCGCTCCATGCGGATGCTCAGCGTGGGAAGCCCATAAGTAAGAATATGCCAGGCGGCATCGGGGGAGAGAGTGGCACCAAAATCCTTGCGGTAGAGCAGCAGGTCTGTTTCTGCGCTTCGCGGCCCAATAACCACACCACCCATCGTCGCGCCAAACCCGCCGATGTGCTTGGTCAGGCTGTGTACAACAAAGTCGACTCCCATCTCCAGTGGCCGTTGTCCAAAGGGCGAGGCGAATGTGTTGTCAACCACGACTCGAATCTTCTCCTCGTCACACCTGCCTTCATTGGCAGCTTTCACGGCCTCAACAACCGCTGCAATGTCAACCAGCTCCATGGTCGGATTGGAGGGCGTCTCGAAGAATATGACACGAGTCTTGGCGTTGATCGCTGCCGCCAGTTCTTCAGAGTCGCGAAGATTAACGGCCTTGGATTCGACGCCAAACCGGGTCATCCATCTGTGGAGATGGCTGTGAGTACAGCCGTAAATCGCAGGGTGGTGAATCAGCTCTGTTCCAGCTGTCACGTGGATTCCAATTGCCGCTGCGATCGCCGCCATTCCAGTCGCATAGGCAACTGCACATTCTCCTTTCTCAGCAAAGGCAAGGCTCTCCTCAAGCAGTCCACTGCACGGTTCGTCGAGCCGCTCATAGATGTAGATCGGCGAAGCGGTGTTTCTATCGATGTCCGGGTTCGCGAACTGAGCGAACGCCTCTGCGCCCCGCTCAGCAGACCGAAGTCTGAACGAGGTGGCGGTCGTAATCGGAGGCAGGATGTGGTCTTGGAAGTCCCATTTTTCACTCCGGAACTTCCCATGGATCAGGACTGATCGGTCTCGATATCCTCCGCTTCCAGGCATGCCTGATTATGGGACGCTCTTCAGCCTAATGTGCGCCGCTGCCTAGGCACAAAAAAGCCCCTTCGAAATGCTCGAAGGGGCTTTGAATTTGTGAGAAAGAACTTCAGTCTTTCTTTTCGTCTTCTTTCTTGCCGTAGCGTCGCATGAACTTTTCGACGCGGCCAGCGGAGTCGACGATCTTCTTCTGGCCCGTGTAGAACGGGTGCGTGAAGCCGCTGATTTCGAGGCGGATGACGCAGTGATCGACACCGTCGATGCTTCGCATCTCGTCGGTCTTGTGCGTCGACACGCCGGTCCACTCGTGCTCTCCGTCAATGAAGAGAACGGGGTAATTCGTGGGATGGATTGCGGCTTTCATGATTCCAGCTCCAGCACAGGGCTTTGCAGTAGGCAATGATGGCACAGTGACCGGTGCAGATTCAACGGTCCCGGGCTCGGGCTCAGGACCAGCTCGATAACTGCGCCTGCCTGACCCCATTCTATATCCAATCAGGACGCTCTGAGCGTCGGTCCCATTCGATCCCGGCTATCCCAGGCCAAACAGAGAGGCCATAGGTATTCTGAGCTTCAGTCTTACACTCCGTTCGTCAGCGCAGCCGGACGGAGTTTTTTGCGCGAGGCAGCGGGTTTGACCCAATCTTCCTTGCGCTTGCAACGGAGAATAAATGACCAAACGAGTCTATCTGTTTCGAGAAGGAAACGCCACCATGCGCGACCTGCTCGGCGGCAAAGGTGCCAACCTCGCCGAGATGTCCAATATTGGACTTCCTGTCCCTGCCGGATTCACGGTAACAACCGAAGTCTGCACCGAATACTACGAAGGCGGAGAGAAGCTGCCTGAAGGCCTGATGGATGAAGTCAGAGCTGCCGTCGCAGACGTCGAAAAGGACATGGGCAAGAAGTTCGGTGATCCGAACAACGCCCTCCTCCTCTCTGTCCGATCCGGCTCGAGATTCTCGATGCCCGGCATGATGGACACTGTCCTCAACCTCGGCCTCAACGCCGAAACACTGGCTGGCCTGGAGAAGTCGAGCGGCAGCTCCCGGTTCGTCTGGGACTCAAACCGCCGGTTCATCATGATGTTCAGCGATGTCGTTCTCGGCGTCAGCAAGCACAAGTTTGAAGCTCTCTTCGGCGAGCTCAAGAAGCGCAAAGGCGTCACACAGGACACCGATCTCACCGCTGAAGACCTGAAGGAAGCATCCAACGAGTTCCTCGCTCTCGTTCAGAAAGAGCGCGGCGTCGGCTTCCCTTCCGATCCGTGGGAGCAGCTGGAGCTGGCTACTGAGGCCGTATTCCAGAGCTGGAACACAGATCGAGCCAAGGTCTATCGAAAGAAAGAGCGGATTCCGGACGAATTCGGCACAGCCGTCAACATCCAGGCGATGGTATACGGAAACCTCGGCGATGACTGCGGCACTGGTGTCGCCTTCACACGAGACCCCTCCACAGGTGAGAATCTGCTCTACGGCGAGTATCTGATGAACGCCCAGGGCGAAGACGTCGTTGCTGGTGTTCGAACGCCAGTTCCGATTTCACAGCTTGAAACGCAGAACAAGGCTGTCTACGACGAGTTCGTGGCTGTCTGCCACAAGCTGGAAGGCCACTACAAGGACATGCAGGACCTCGAGTTCACAATCGAGAAAGGCCGCCTGTTCATGCTGCAGTGCCGATCCGGCAAGCGAACTGGCCCTGCGGCTGTCAACTTGGCAGTCGATATGGTCGAAGAGGGTCTGATCACGAAGGAAGAGGCGATCGTCCGCGTTGAAGCAGCGCACCTCGACCAGCTTCTCCACCCGCGCATCGACACCAATTACGTGGCAGAGAATTCAATCAAGCCTGTCACTAAAGGCCTTGCCGCATCGCCCGGTGCTGCAGTTGGCAAAGCAGTCTTCGATTCCGACACAGCTCAGCGGCTCGCCAATGCGGGTGAAAAGGTCCTCCTCGTTCGCGAAGAGACCAACCCGGACGACGTTCACGGCATGCTCGCAGCTCAGGGAATCCTGACTGCACGAGGCGGCAAAACTTCGCACGCAGCGGTTGTTGCTCGCGGATTCGGCATCCCCTGTGTTGCCGGCTGCGAATCGATCTCAGTCGACTACGCAACGCGATCCTTCGATGTCAATGGCGTAACGGTCAGTGAAGGAGATGTCATCTCAGTCAACGGTTCGACTGGCGAAGTCTTCGTTCAGGAGCTTCCGCTCATCGCTGCTGACGTAAGCGGCAGCTTCGGCACACTCATGGGCTGGTGCGATGAAGCACGAACCCTCGGTGTCCGGACAAACGCAGACAACCCGCGAGACAGTAGGCAGGCTCTCGACTTCGGCGCAGAAGGCATCGGCCTCTGCCGAACAGAGCACATGTTCTTCGAGCCCGACCGACTCCCGGTCGTTCGCGACATGATCCTTGCTAAGAGCGATGCTCAGCGTGATGCTGCCCTGCAGAAGCTGCTCGGTGTCCAAGAAGATGACTTTGCTGGCATCTTTGAAGCGATGGACGGCAAGCCCGTCACGATCCGCCTCATCGACCCGCCCTTGCATGAGTTCCTCCCTTCGCACGCCGACCTCCTCAAGGAAGTTGTCGAGCTGCGAGTAGCCGTCAACCTGACAGGCGGAGAAGCCACAAAGGCTCTCCTCGAAGAGAAGGAGACGATGCTCAAGACAGTCGAGGGCATGCACGAGTTCAACCCGATGATGGGCCTGAGAGGCGTTCGCCTTTCGATCATTCTGCCAGGCCTCGTTGCCATGCAGACTCGAGCGATCATGCAGGCTGCCTGCAAGCTTCAGAAGCGCGGCGTCACAGTTCTCCCCGAGATCATGATTCCGCTGGTTGGACATGTCAACGAGCTGAAGAACGTTCAGACTCAGCTTGAAGCTGTCGCCAAGGCTGTCCAGGAAGAGACGGGAGTCGAAGTCGCCTACAAGTTCGGCACGATGATCGAGATCCCGCGAGCCGCTCTGACGGCAGACGAGATCGCTGAGTACGCTGAGTTCTTCAGCTTCGGCACGAACGACCTGACGCAGATGTGCTTCGGCTACAGCCGAGACGATGCAGAAGGCAAGTTCCTGCAGGAGTACGTCGAGCAGAAGATTCTGCCGCGCAACCCGTTCGAGACGATCGACGCTGATGGCGTCGGCGAGCTGATGCGAATCGGCGTCGAGAAGGGCCGCAAACAGCGCAAGGGCCTGAAGTGCGGCATCTGTGGCGAGCACGGAGGCGACCCAGAGTCGATCTTCCTCTGCCACAAGCTGGGCCTCGACTACGTGAGCTGCTCCCCGTTCCGAGTTCCGATCGCCCGCCTGGCAGCTGCTCAGGCTGCGATCGCTGACAAGAGCTGATCTAGTAACCGTCAGTTGAATAGCCTCTGGCCAATACGGCCAGGGGCTTTTCTTTTCCCTAGCTCCTGTTCATCAGGTAAGACCGAGACATGATCAGTTCGATGGTAGCTGCGGCAGTGATGACGGGCGCAGATTGGCAGATTGCGGCCCGGCCTAAAGGAGCTGTGCGGTTCTTGGTTTGGAACATCCAGCGGGGTTCGAACAACTTCGACAACGGTCCGGAGAAAGCGCTTGGCGTTGTAAAGGCAGTTGACCCCGATGTGGCGCTTCTGCAGGAGAGCTACGACATAGACGGCGATCGCCCGCAGCTTGGCATCTGGATGGCCGACCAACTCGACTGGCATGCCTATCAGGCCTCGAGCCCGCATCTCAACGTTCTCTCACGCTGGAAGCCGACAGAAACCTTCTTTCATGCGGATTGGCATGGACTAGGAGCTAGATTTGAGCCGACTCCCGGCCGGTCTTTTGTGGCCTATTCGATCTGGATCGACTATCGAGCTAATGTCGCCAGCCACCTGCGTGACAATCCGAGTGCGACGGACGAGGAGCTGCTCGAGTGTGAGACGAAGACCTCGAGTCGATTTGAGCAGGCCACTGCCATCCTTGCGCACCTGCGCGAAGAAGACCATGATGGTAAGGACGAGCAGGTCTTTGTGGGCGGGGACTGGAACTGCCCGTCACACCTCGATTGGACAAAGGCAACTGCAGAAGCCTTCCCTCACCGCCGTGCGCTTGACCTTCCCGTCAGCTTGGCAGTACACATAGAGGGATTCACCGACACATTCCGCGCCATCCATCCCGATCCAGTTAAGAATCCAGCAAACACCTGGTCGCCGCTCTTCAGGTCAGACTCAATGAATCGGATCGACCGCCTCTACACCAAAGGATCGAGCAGCAGTAAGCAGCTCGTGCCGGTGCAGGCATTCACCCTTCCATGGCCTTATGAAGACGCAGACATTCCGCAGGCCGACCGCAAGTTTCCGAGCGATCACTCTGCGGTTGTCATCGACTTTGTCTGGAAGTAGTTTGCCGCTCCGGAGCCGGTCGGAAGGTGCTTCTCGCGGCCTTTCGGCGGGAAATACGTTCGCTGCCGCACGGGATGCGATTGCTGACAAGAACTGATCCGGGTTAGGATCGGCACAGCGTCCCCGGTTGGATCCTCCATCCGGGGGCGTTTTTGGTTCGACCTCTAGTCGTCAAGCAATTCGATCATCGCCTCAGCGAACGCCGTGCCTGCCCTCGCGAAGAAGAGCGGTGACCCAAGGTAGGTCTTATCCTCGTTGTAAGCCTCGGTGAACGCCTCGTGGCCGCCGTCGTGAATGAAGTGCGTCCAGCGGTTGCGGTACTCCGGCTCGGTCACCTGCCAGGTGAGCGGGTTCGGCATTCCTTTGCCCACCATGTTCGACTAGCCGCTGAGGATGAAGACTTTCACCTTGCCTGGCTCGAGCCGGTTCAGTTCGGATGCAAGAGCGAGGGACACAAGCATGCCTCCTAGGAGACAGGAGCAGTCTTGCAGGCATTTAGTTTGGGCCAACGAGAATCAGCCAGGTCCTTGCCAACACTTGGCCGAAGACAGCTCGCCATCGGTGTAATAGAAATGAACAAACATCTGAGCGCTGAGGTCGCCGCCCGAGAATGGAAGTGAGTGATGAAACATGATCTCTCCAGTGAACTCCTCCGCCACCTTCGCGCTTGGCCTCCAGCCAGTATAGGATCCTAGTGAGACCCGACTGGACTTGCCCTGAGGGGTCGGAGCGGAACCAAGGTCTTTATCTTGTTCTGGCCCGTTCCACTGGATCACTTCCCCTCCAGAGACTGAGTCTCCAACACCCCAGTACTTCGGCAGGTCCGAAACACTGCTACCGATCGGCACCTCGTGAACTCCCTTCTCCCACTCGTCTAAATCTATCGGAATGCTACGAATCTCAAAAACGAGGCCGAGACAGCAGAGTGACACTAGGGCGACTATCACCAAAGTCGGAGCTAGGATTGATGGCTTCTTCACAGCAGTTACTCTATTCTACGTAGAACAGAACGAGATGAGGATCGAAAACCGGGAGTTGCTCACCGTTCCGAGTCCCGATCGCGCGACTTGCCGCCGCTCAGGTTGCGATCGCGGATAAGAACTGATTCAATCAGTAAGACAAGAAACGCCCCGCTGGATTATCCAGCGAGGCGTTTTGGATTGAATTTGTATCGAATCTAGCGCCGAACCGCTTCGAACCGAAGCGAGCCTTCTTCCTTCCCCGGCCCAACCTGGGCAAACCCGAGCTTCTGCAGAATCCGGATAGAAGCCCCGTGATCCGGGAATGTCTCTGCAGACACCCGCTTCAGCTCTTCATGGCCAAACAGCCAGCCGAGCATTGCTTGGGCGGATTCAGTGCCGAATCCCTGCCCTTCAAATTCCGGCAAAGTCTCGTAGCCGAGCATTGCGGACTTGCCGTCCTCTGTCGGAAAACACCCGACCGAACCGACCAAGACCGGCCGGCGATCACGCAGAACGCAGAACCACGGGCCGTAGCCCTCAGGAATTTCGCCTGCTTCCATCTGTTCGATGAACTGATGGACGTGCTGGTGGAGGATAGACTGCCCCCACGACGACGGAACGCCACAGCCGAGCACACCTCCCAGCTCATGAGCAAATGCTGCAGCCTTGAGTGTCTCAGGCGTGCAGCACGTAATCTGCAGTCGGTCCGTCTTGATTTCCAAAATTAGTCGATCACCTGCACCTCGACAGGGGGCACGAGACCAATTTCAGCTCCTTCCTTCAGAATAAGCCGAATAGCTTTGATCCCATCGTCACCCATGTCGCGGGTTCGTTCGTTAACATACATCCCGACAAACTCGTCGCTGACCGCGCGAGTCATGCCCCGTGCATATTTCTGAGCATAGTCTACTGCCTGTTCGCGGTTAGCGAGGCTCGCTTCGATAGATTCTCGCATGCATCTGCTCACTTCTTTGCAGCCTGCATCTCCCAAATCTTTGCGAACAACATTAACGCCGAGCGGCAGCGGAAGTCCAGTCTTTTTGAACCACCATTTGCCCATATTGACCAGTTCAACCAGGCCTTCTTCAGCGTAAGTCAGCTGGCTCTCGTGAATGATAAGCCCGGCTTTGTACTTCCCTGCCTTGATGGAAGGGACGATCTGGTCGAACGGGACGACCTCGAATTTCGGCTTGACGCCTTCACCGTACTGATCTTTGAACCAGAGGTTGAGCTGAAGGAAGGCTGTGGTCAGCTTTCCAGGGACAGCAATCGTGACTTCCTTGAGATCTTCGAATGAGATGTCCTTCTCGGAGACGATCATCGGGCCGTACTGTTCGCCGAATGAGCCGCCATGCCGCAGAAGCGCATAGTTCTGGGCGATGTGAGCGAATGCGTGAACGCTGACAGCGCTCGACTCCAGCTTGCAGTCCATCGCCCAGTCATTTAGTGTCTGGATGTCGCGAAGGATGTGCTCAAATTCATAATCCGACTTGACTGCGCCGGAGGATAGCCCCCAGAACATAAATGCGTCATCAGAGTCAGGGGAGTGGCCGAGCTGGATCTTCATCTCAGGTCGAGGGTACCCGCCGCCTCGCCGATAGCCCGGGATCATGAAAGGGGTCTGCCATACTGAAACGAGACGGGTTATGGCCCGTCTCAGCAAAGCACAATGCGAAAATTTTCTCTGCTTATCGCCCTTGTCGCTGCCGCGAGCATATCGTTCGCCCAGGAAGAGGGCAGCGGGCCTGACGCAACGCCGCCGACAGCTCTACAAAACCTCGACTGGATGGTTGGCGAATGGGAGACAGAATCATTCTTCTCCTGGGGAGGCAGCTTCCTCCCGCTCGTCGCGACCATGAAGATCGATTTTGACGGCCAGTTCATCCGAACAGTCGGCTCCTACGACATCGGTGGATTCGTCCGAACCGAAAGCTACTTCATCGGCCACGACGACTTCCTCAAGGAATTCTCAGGCTACGGCTTCTCCAACTACTCACCCAAGGCACGCCTCGAGCGCGGCAAAGTGGTTGACGGCAAGCTGATCATGGAGTGCGACATGTGGACCGTCGCCGGCGTCGATGGCGCAACTCGCGTCACCACTTGGAAAGGCGAAGACGACACCCTGATGATCAAGCAGGAGTTCAAAGATGAACTCAATGTGTGGGAAGTTGCCGCAGAATCGACTTACACACGAAAGAAGAAGGACGGCGCCAAGTAGGACCTGCGAGCACCGCTCAGCCTTTGGCTGA
>JALGYA010000055.1 GCA_029824475.1 Fimbriimonadia bacterium
AGGCATACCCATTGTTGCTGTCACGCGGAGCTCCCACAATCAAGTCATCGCAGCCATCGCCATCAACATCACCTGCGCCGCTGACACTCCGACCAAATGCATCGAACCCCGAGTCGCCGTTGAAGGTGTACAGTACTGAGCCATCGATGCCGGAAAACACCCTGGCACTCCCGGAGGCTGAGCCGTTGTTGTCATCTTCGGGTGCGCCTACAATCACGTCAGCATATCCATCCGCATTGACGTCGCCAGCCCCACTGACAGAAGCACCAAAAAAGTCGAAGTACGAGTCGCCGTAGAACGTGTATAAAGTCGATCCGTCACGGCCAGAAAGCACGCGTGCGCTCCCGGCATTCACAGCTGCCGTATCATCCCCTTCGGCCCCGACAATCACATCTGCATAGCCGTCCCCATTGACATCTCCGGCTCCGCTAACGCTCACTCCGAAAAAGTCAAGCGCCGCATGCCCAAAGAACGTCCACAGAGTCGCACCAGTCTGTCCGCAATAGACTCGTGCGCTGCCGGAAAAGTTGCCGTTGTCATCGTCGCCAAACGCACCGGCGATCAGGTCATCAAAGCCATCGCCATTGACGTCGCCAGCTCCACTCACCGAGTAGCCGAGAAAGTCGCCAAACCGATCGCCGCTAAACGTGTGCAGCACCGAGCCGTCAACCCCAGAGAACACCCGAGCGCTGCCTGAGGCATCCCCATTGTTGTCGTCCAGCTGCGCCCCGACGATAAAGTCTGCAAAGCCATCCCCATCGACATCTCCGGTTCCACTCACTGAGCGGCCAAACAGATCTCCTGCCGAGTCGCCGTTGAACGTATAGAGCGTTTTCTGGGCTGCCGCCCCGACCGAAAGGACAACAGCAGCCGACAGACTCAACATCCTCACCATTCGAGTTTCCATGGTTTACATCCGCACGAGCACTCCTGTGTGCCGTACTTCAACCTATCACAATTACGTGAGTTCTTCTCTTCCCCCATCTCCACCCCAGCAATTTCACCAGGCAAAAAAATGCCCCGCGCGAACGCGAGGCACATATTGCGAGCTGCCCATTAGCAGCTCATAGGGGATGCCAGAGAATCGTCTAAATCGGTGATTTCGCCTCCAAAACAGCCTCTGCCAGTTCGTCGGTATGGCCAGGATTCGGTGCTGGCAGTGACACCGCTTCGCTCTTTATCGTCTGGTAGGCCTCAGCCGCCCGGACGTTTGCCCAGTTCTCAAATCTCTCGGCTGCTGCCGCCGCAATTCCGCCCTCGGCTTTGCCTCGCACACGGCACGTTTGGGCTGCGAACATCAGGATGGCAAGGTCGGACTTCGCCCCGACAACTTCCTGGTGCACAGCCTCGTCGCCAAAAACTCTCGCCGTCAAGTCGCCAATGAACGACCCGTCACTCACTACCGGCCCGATCCGGCCAGAGGCGATTCGCCTCTCAATCTGGCTGGAGATGTAGAACCGGTTAATCTCGTTTGTCCCTTCATAAATCTTGCTGATCCGGGCGTCTCGGTACAGCTTGGCAGCCGGAAACTCTTCGGTATAGCCGTACCCGCCGAACACCTGCAACGCCTCATCAACAATTCGCGCCTCTGCGTCAGATGCCAGAACCTTGGTCATCGCGCACTCGACCGCGTTCTCCGCTGACGCCGCCATCATCCCGTCTGGATTCGGGGCAGCAGCCGCAAACGATGCATCGATCTGACCACCTGTTCGGCACAAAACTGAGGCCGAAGCAAAGTGGTCCATCGCCATATCCGCAAACTTCTTCCGGATCAGCCCGAAGTGTGAAATAGACCGCCCAAACTGCTTCCTGTCTGCCGCATATTCAGCGGCCACTCGAATCGCCTGACGAGCCGGCCCCAGCGACATCGCAGCCAGCTTGAATCGGCCGATATTGAGGCAGTTCAGAGCCACATGGTGCCCACGCCCGATTTCAAACAAGACGTTGTCACCAGGAACACGGCAGCTGTCCAGCGTCAGCCGTGCCGTCGAAGAGCCCTTCAGTCCAAGCTTGTGCTCTTCCCTCTCAACAGTCAGCCCTGGCGAAGTCCGCTCAACCAAAAATGCTGTGATCTTCTCGCCGTCAACCTTCGCCATCACCAGGAACAGATCCGCCCACATGGCGTTCGAAATCCACATCTTGGTGCCGGTGAGCAGCCAGTCATCGCCGTCGCGTACTGCCTTGGTGGTCAATGAAAGTGCGTCTGATCCGCTGTCTGGCTCGCTCAGCGCATAGGCGCCGATCCACTCGCCCGAAGCGAGCTGAGGAAGGTATTTCGCCTTCTGCTCCTCAGTGCCAAACGCCGCCAAACCAAACTGCCCGATCCCGCTCGTAACACCCAGCGTCACGCTGAACGAAGCATCTAGCGACAGCCGCTCAAGCATGTGAGCAGAAATGTTCTTGCCAAGCCCGAGGCCGCCAAACTCAGCAGGGGAATCCGCTCCACAGAAGCCAAGTTCGCCAGCCTTCCGGATAAGCGAGGGCATGAGCCCGTCTTCCTGCTTGGCAATACGATCAGCGACAGCAAGGACCTCGCCTCGACAGAAATCTTCTGCCATCGAGATCATCAACTGCTCGTCAGAGGAGAAATGGGTAGGGGAAGGCACGAGCTGATGCTCAGCACCCAAAAACGAGCAGCCCACTTTGGCTGCCTCCGCGTCTGTCAACGTCATTGTCAGCGGTCACCTCTGGCAACGCTGCCAGACTGCCGATGATTATAACAGGATGCAGGCCCGCGATGCGATCTTTTTCGCGGGTACCTTAACGATCTGAGTGGGCTCGTAGCTCAGGGGTAAGAGCGTGCGGCTCATAACCGCTTGGTCGCGGGTTCGAATCCCGCCGGGCCCACCAACACCTTCCCCACTCCATTCTCCGTGTTTCCATGCGCCTCAACGGCTCGAAAACAAGGTCTCCAAACCCCGAGTGCCACGGACAGGCCCGCAGGGTTTGTCCGTGCTCCCTCTCCCATGATTGGTTCCCCCTCCTCCATTCTTGCGAAGCGAAATGGAGGAGGGGGTTAGGGGGTGGAGGTTCCGGGGCCAGCCGAGTGCTCCTCACAAAAGAACCTCCACCCGCCATCCATTCCCGTGTGCCATGGGCAGGCCCGACAAGGTCTGCCCGTGCTCACTTCTGGCCTCTCTCCTTCGACCGAAGGGAGAGGGGAGGAGGTTCAAGGACCAACCCCACAATTTCTAAAGCCCTGCCTGCTGAGCCTTTGGCACACCCAGTCCCAATGCCGGCTTTCCTTCACGCACGATCCTCGTGGAGACAATCCGATTGTCGGCATCAACCCTGCTCGAAGTGAACCTTGACTGTCAGCACATCCCCCTTCAGGGTTATAGTGGCCAAGCCACCCTTTAGAGATGCTCCTGGAAGTGGCAGTTCCTCAAGAGCAACTGAACCATCGCGCCAGTCTTTGCCGAGGTGCTTATCAAGCAGCTGCTCCGATACTCCACCCGTGAGGTCAAGAATGTAGTGCCTCTTGACGTTGTCATGAAGCACAGGCCTGGCTGAGCTGGCCACCACTTGAAATGCGCCCATAATGGCGCGAAACGGGATCTGGCGATAGAATCGCCGATCATCATCAATCCGCATGATTCCGAAAGGTGTCATCGCCAATCCGATCGGCTTGCCTGCCCACTCGGTCGCGTCGATCACCAAGGTTGCCGGGCCCGATGTGATCTTCTCGACCATCTCATTAATGTGCGTCTTACCATCTGAGGCGAGCGCCGTCTTTGCGGCAAACAGCTCCTTGTAGCGGCTCCCTGCCTGGATCTCTTGGTATCGCTCTGCCAGTTCGCCCCGCTCTGCGCCCAACAGATCCATCGCAATTCCAGTCAATGTCGACTCTGGCTCAAAGACCTCACTCTTCCACTGTGAATCTGCTCCAAACTCCTCGACCATCTTGTCGATCAAAGCCGCGGCCAACATCCCTGAGTAATAGAGCCTGAATCGAACTGGAGCTGCCCCATAGAGGTCGTTGTTCACAGTGTTCTTCCCAGACATGAAGCCATCGGCCTGCTCAATCAGCTGCTCCTTCTCTCTGCTCAAGCTGTCGTAGCCATGAAACCCCTGCGCCCAGTACATTCGATCGTTAGCCTGCCGCCCCTCCAGTACGTCAAGCAGGCGATATTCCATCGATTTTGCAAGGCCCTCGCTAAACTCAATTCCGTCCTCATAAGCTGCACACTCTTTGGGCAGCTCTTTTCGGCGTCCTGTTCTTACCGCCATCCAGCTGAGAGCTGCAGCTCGAAACTCCTTGGCATCTTCCGCCAACAGAGCTTCCCTCAGAAACTCCGCTTCAAGGGCATAACCCACGTTGTTCTCAGCAGATAGAGCGGGATACTTGAGCAGCGACATCTCGTTCCCGCCTTTTCCGGGCGCCTGCGTCGCTTGATAAGCATGAAACGCCTCATGCGCGATCATTCCCATCATCCCGTAAGGGTCTGGTCTGACACCATCCTTGACCATGTCGTCGAGCCCATCAAATCCGACTTTCGCGGCACCTACAAGACCCTGTGCCCACTGCCTCCTCTGTGAAAGCGTGTCCGACACGACCAATGTCTCAACGCCGTTGACCTGGCGCGTGGTGTTCTGGCCATCCATGCTGAAAATCGTCTCGCCGTTTCGGACAAAAACATTCTCGAACGGCAATCTCGGCACGCCGCTAAGCTTCTGAAAGCCATCCGGTGGGTCCGGATGATTGATGAGCACATCCTGCTCATTTGTCAGATAAAAGAGGATGGGCGTCTCGGAAGAATCCCAGCCAGGCCAGAGGGATTGATCGTCGTTCGCGGCAACATCCCACACCTCAGAGGCCATGGCGATCAACAGAGGGTCGATCAAGATGCGGTCCTGAAGTTTGTGGCTGCTCAGAGCGAGGGCAAGAGAGATTGAAAGCATTCTTGTTCACCAAGTGTATTCGAATCGTAATCCGATTCTTACTATATCGTATTTGGAGCTATAATGTTCCCGTGCCTCTTGACCGCAGACTTTCGACCTTAGAATTCACCGTTCTTGGGATCCTGTGGAAGACGGGAGGAGCGACAGCCTACGCGGTGACACAAGAGTTTTCTCAGTCTGAGACCTCTGCTTACCGGAGCGGCGCTGGCTCGATCTACCCCCTCCTCAATCGGCTCGACAAGGCTGGGCTGGTTGAATCCGCTGGCAAGGGTGAGGACTTCACATTAACGCCAGAAGGACTTGAGACTCTCCAGAGCTGGTACCAAGCACCCCTTCCAGACGAAGGTTTTACATGCCTGCTCGATCCCATGAGATCCAGGATCTACTTTCTCAGATCTGTCCCGCCAGACCAGCGAGACACGTTCATAAAGGAAGCACTTGACGGGATGAAGCTTCTCGCTGCCAAGTGCGAGCGTCTCCTGGAATCCTTCAAAGCCCATGGCGACGAATTCAGCATTCTGGCCACGGAAGGAACTCTGAGCGAAACCAAGGCTCGTATCAAGTGGCTCAAAAAAATTAAGGCCGAGATGCCTGACGACTCGGCTTAAGATTCAGTTGCGCGTGCCGTTTCCGGGCTCACTTAGGTTCCTCCACCTTCCCGCAGAGTCTTCAGGTAAGCAGCCTTCGAAGCCTTGATTTCGTCCTGAGCCTCAAGGGGCAGACCCTCAAATTGCACGAATCTAACCGGATCTGGCAGCTGGTCTACCTGAACGGAATCCGATAGGAACCCGATCCCGGGAAACTCCAGATCCATCGCCAGACGCTGGGCGCCGCCGACATAGAACTCTCGGTAGTCGCTCCGGAAGTACTGCTCCGAAGCCTGAGCCTGACCCATCATCTTCCCAATAGCTGAGGGCGTGTAGCCATTGGAAACTCGCGAATAAGAGGACTTCGGATAGACCAGATTCCGACTCACCACTCTGAAGTGAGCCTTAGATCCCCGCGGCAGGCGACCAGAAAGGAGCCGCAGTGAATTGCCAAGCCCCGATGAGCCGCCCACCGGCTCCCAAACATCTGCCGGAGGAGCCTGCCGAATACTGCCCCAGTTCGTGTTGACAAACCGCTTCAGCATGAGGTTCATCTTGCTCTGAGGACTGGGAATCGGAGCGACAACTCCTCCTTGATGAGCCTGAATCTTCTGGGCAGCGTTCAGCTCGTGATACATGCGTAAGGAAGCTGAATCGCGGGAAATCATAAGTCGGAAGACGCTGGGATCATCGACTGCGTACGCGCCGACATAAGCGGCGAGCATCACGGTCCTGAGCGTATCGGCACTCGAAACCAGTTTTGACGCTGAGTCGATAGTCGTGACCTTCTCCTTCTTATGCCGTCGAATAAATTCATGGAACAGCTTGCGGTCGATCCGCTTCTCCCGGGCCACATCTCGGAACTTCGGCGTGATCGTCAGCCAATCATCATCAAGGGCAACCTGGTGGGCGTAGTTGGCACCACCTACGAGCGACCAAAGCTGACCTTCAGTCACCTTGTCGCGATACGTGTGAATCGGCAAGAACGCCAGGTCGTCAGCCATCAAAGCAACGACATTCCGGCCCTTGACGGCGGATGACTCCAGTATCCAGTCCGAAGCCATTAGTGACAGCAAATCACTCTCAACTGGATCCGAAAACTCCTTCGTATACGCCCCAGGCCTGGTCACAGCTGCGGCTTCCAGCATCGCCCACGACTTGGCATGGGCGACAAAGTCGCTGACCGGCTTAGACCACTCGACTGCATTCTCAGCAAGCGCGATTTCCGGTGGCACTCTCGATTGATCTTCGCCCTCGAACCTGATGATCGAACGGACACTTCTGCCACGATCACAAGTGACCCAAATGCTCGCCTCACGCCGAAAAACAGTTGTCGTAAACCCGTCGAAATCCATCGGACCATCAACATACGGCCCGATTGAATACGATGCAGAAAACTTGCCGGCCTTTCGCTCGATCGCTTTCGTCCGATCCAGCGCTGCCTGCAGCTGATCAGTCTCCGCTCTCAGCATAGCCATCGCCCGAGACCCGGAAAGGCTCAGCTGACCAGGCTGCGGGTCAGTCGACAACTGAATCACATCATCGACCCGCATCTTTGAAAGGGCCTCCGAGCCAATCCCTTCAACAATGCGGGCAAGAAATCTCTTCAGCGGCGAATTCCGATCCAAGCTCTTTGACGCCGTCCGGTTGGCACGAGTGCTCGTCTCCTCAAACCTCAGAATCTGCTCAAGCTGCCCAGCTGCGAAAGCCGTCGAGTAGGCCTGACTTGGCAGCTCCTTCTCCAGCCAGTCGTCAACAGCCTTCTTGGCAACCGCGACTGCCGCCGCCGCATCCTCCCGCTCCTGCTCCCTCGTCCGATCCAGCAGCAGAACCCCATCCTTCTGCGACCAAGTGGCATTCAAAGTCTCCGCAATCTTATCCAGCGCCTCCTGAACCGGAACCTCATCAAATCGAAGCAGGAAGTAGTCGTCCTTAACGCTCCCCCGAGGCTCAATCTCTCGCCCGATCTCCTCCCCCAACGCAGCCAGCACCACTGACGAATGCGCACAAGGCTGCATCAGCGACACAGTCGCTGGCCGCAGCGCCAGTCCCAAAAGCAATGTTGTGATCATCAATCTCTCCTCAATCCAATCATTCCACCCTCAATAAAAAAACCAATCCTAATCTGGAGGCGGAACGCGCTTGGCACGCCCCGTCCGCCCTTCGAAGCCCTTCCGAGCCTCGTCCCGAGCGGCCACAATCTCATCCCGAACATCCGCAGGCAGCCCTTCGAGCGTCACATATTTCCGATCGCCTCGCTTCCCGTCCAGCTGAACGGCACCCGACACATATCCAATACCTGGAAGCTCAACCTGCACAAAAAGACGCTCTGATGGGGCGATGTAGAACAGCCGATGGTCGCCCAACATCTCATTAGGACGAACCTCCGCATCCGCGATCCTTCGACCGACCACCTGAGCTGACTGCCCAGAAACAATAACCTGTAGCCCGGCCTTTCTATAGATCAGATCTCGACCAGAAACCTCAACAGTGACCATTGAGTTCCGAGGGATACCATCGCGCAGCTGCTCATCCGTAGACCCGCTCTCGGCATAGCCAAAGCCCGTCGGCCCCACCGTCCAATGGTCTTTTATGGGCTCGCTGCGGATCCCGCGATAGCCAGCGAAAATGAACTTGTTCAGCTCCTCATTCACTTTCGCATCGGCATTGGGATATCGCAGAGCTGCCGCTCCTCTCTGCGCCTTCTGCTTATCCGCTAGATTCATGAAGTGGTACAGGCGCAGAAGGCCGATATCACTTCCAAACCCCAACCCATCGAAGGCTGGCTCGCCCGTGGCGTAAGCAGCAATCAGCCCCGCAGTCATCCTTCCACCACCGTCTTCGCTGCTGGCCGCAATCTTCGAGACCGAATCGATAGTCAGCATCCCCTCACGCTCATACTGGTCAATGAACTGCTTGACCAAGCCACGGTCAACTCTGTTGGCTCTCACAGAAGCTCTCTTTCTCGGCACGATGGTCAGCCAGTTCCCTTCTACCGAAGCTTCATGCGACGAGCCGGACGAGCAGTAACTCGACCATAGCTCCCCGGCTGTGGCTCCGTTGAAGTTCATAAGCAGGCAGTTGTAAAAGAGACTGTCCGACAGCAGCCCAATCACGTTGAGCCCCTTGCTGGCCGCATCCTCCAAAATCCACTCCGACGTATAGAGCCCGATCAGTTCGTGTTCGGTCGGATCGGAAGCATAATCTCTGTACTTCAACGGCTCCCGCCGGTACCGCTCGTCTCTTGAATGAAGCGCCCTCAGGTTCGTCGTGATATTGGCCACCAGATCAGATGGCTCTATCACTTGCGGCGATGCGGTCAGCTCGTCAGGCAGGCCCTCACCATTCGGCCCCAATAGCCTCAGGTTTAGGATCGCTCTGTCAGAGAGATTCGTGGAAATCGTCACCCACTCTTCGCCCCGCATCATAGTCACAGTGATGCTGGCTGGATCAGGAGGTCCGTCTCGATACGCACCGACAAGGGCAGAATCCAAGCGCTGCCCTTTTAGCCTCCGCAGGACATCGGTCGACCTAATTGCCGACATGTGCGACTTGGTCTCATCCTCGTACAATTTCAGCGCCCGACTGCCGACGAGAGATCTCTGTCGTGGACCTGGCGAGGCCGCGTACTGAACCGTCTCGTACAAAGACAACTCTGCCAGCCCCTCGGCACCAAGCTCCGCAGCCACCCGCACAAGCAGACGCCAGATGGGCGACTGCTTCCTCAGGTCTCGAATCGCAAGGTAATTAGAGTCGAGCTGATCGCCCGATAGAGGAATCAGCCGCTCAAGCCCCTCTGCGGCCTCAGCCACGCCATAGGGACCCTTAATCCTGTTGTCATCCAGCGCCTTCTGGAACCCCTCGATCACCAGAGCCTGCTCCTGCTCAAAGTCCTCGCGATCCTGCTCGTCAGTACGAGTCAAAGTGAGAACCCCGTCACGGCGCACCCAAGTCGCGTTCAGCGTCTCCGCAATCTTGTCGATCGCCTCCTGAGCAGGCACGTCCTGGAGCCGGACCATGAAGTAGTCCTGCTTAACGCTCCCCGCGACCCGAATCTCCTCCCCAATCTGCTCCCCCAGCACCCGAACGACCGCCGATGAGTTCCCGGAGGCGTGACTCAACGTAACGGTCCGAGGGACCGCCACAGCCACAGCCATCATCAATCCTGCCAACAAAACCAGTGCTCCCTACCTACATAGAGCGCCAGGAGCCCCGATTCCTTCCACGAAAATCCAGTTTTTGCAACAACCCTCGGATTCCGAGCTAAGTTCGCGGCTTCAAGTCAACGCGGAGGATCGTTGTAGACCCCCCGATAGTATTGAAGCTGCTTCTTCAGCTCATCACGAAACTCACCAGGCAGACCATCGATCGAAGTGTATGCCGCATCCTTGGGCGCCTGGTCAATCTGGTACGCCCCAGAGACATAACCAGCTTCCGGGAACGATAGCTGAACGAACAGCCGCTGAGCAGGGCCGATGAAGAACTCACGGAAATCACTCTCCCGCGTCTGCTGATTCTTCTCAGCCGACGCAATTCTCATAGCAATCGTATCGACTGTCCCAGTACCTGGAGGGCCAGCCTTCCTTTTGTAGTAGATCCGCATACCGTCAACAACCTGGATCATCGCTGACGAGCCCTGCGGAATACCCCCGCCCAGAGCGTCAAATGCGTCCCGCGATGACCCGAGGACGCGCGCTCCATGGCTGTCATTCCAGATGTCAGTTCTTGGGCTCGATTCGAAGCCCATCCGACTGCTGAATGCCAGCAGCCGGGCATACCGATTGAACTCAGGATTTGTACTGTGCGGAATGCCTACGGTCGTTCCGCCACGGTGTGCCTGCAGCTTCTGCGCCTCATCAAGACTCGCATAGAGTCGGAGAGCCCCCAGGTCGAGCGAGCCTGAAATCCCTACAAGACCTGGATCCTCTGTCGCATATCCCGCCAGGAACGACGTGAACATGAAGTAGATGTCGTTGCCGCTGCAGGCCGCCAATTTGGACAGCGAATCGATGGTGAGCGAATCCTCCTTCTTGTGCTGACGAATGAAGTCTCGCAGAATCTGACGATCAAAACGATCGTGCCGAGACTCTGATGGCCGAACCGGCGTCACGGTCAACCAACCGTCCTCTGAACTCACTTTGGCTCCCAGTTCCGGGCTCGCCACCATCCCCCACAACTGACCCAAAGGCATCTCTTGCATCGCTGCGACAACCGGGATGAACGCCATCTCATCCGCCAGCAGGCAGACCGCGCTCTGATCCAGAGCCTTCGCTGTAGCGATGATCCAATTTGATCCGAGCAGCCCGAGAACGTCGTTCTCAACTGGATCAGAAAACTCGGGCAGGAAATCGATCTCCGCCGGAGTCAATGCTCCCGAGAAGAGCCCCCAAGCATTCCCGGCAGCCATCACGCTCTGCATCGGCTCAGACCACTCGAAGTCTGATTTCAGGTTCATGAGTGCCTGTGGAACCGCCTCCGGCGCTGCCGCACCCAGAGGAATGATTCCGTAAGCAGAAGATATCAGCCGACCGCAGGTCACCTCTGCCCGGGTTCCAAACTCTTCGCGAATAAACGTCACTTTCAGCTTGGCGAGATCCGGGAGTTGACGACGATAGGGCGAAATGAATCTCGAACCGATCTGACCGCCCTCCGATCGGGCCTCAGCCTGAGTCTTCTCCAATGCCTGAATGTGAGCACTGTTCTCCCGCTCCAAAATCTGGAGCGCTCGGCTGCTTTCAAGCCCAAACTGTGATGCATTTGGCGTCCGCGCAAATTGAACTGAATCGCCCGGCTGCAGGTTTGCGACCAGCTCAGAATCGACCTCACCCACAAACCGTGTTAAGAACCTGGCAAACGGTGTCTGCTGGTCATGCGTGATCAGCCGCTGGAAGTTTGCGGGATCGTTCTTCTTGATGAGCTCTAAGGTCTTTTCCAGTTTCTGTGAAGCAAACTCAACGGTGTACTCACCTTCCGGCTTTCGTGAATCTGCCCAGTCATCAAGCGACGCCTTGAAATCCTCCAAAATCTGATTCTGTTCCTCCCGCTCCTGCTTCCGCGTCCGATCCAGAAACAGAACCCCATCCTTCTGCGACCAAGTCGCGTTCAGAGTCTCTGCGATCTTGTCGATCGCCTCCTGAACAGGCACCTCATCAAAGTGAATCAGGAAGTAGTCATCCTTCACACTCCCCCTCGGTTCAATCTTCCGTCCAATCTCCTTTCCCAACGCCGCCAGCACCACAGATGAATGTGCACAAGGCTGAGTCAGCGTAACCGTCCTGGGCTGTAAAGCCACTCCCAATAACAGTGATGCAAGCATCGCTCTCTCTCTCAATGGCACTCTACCAGCAGGCTAGTAGACGCGTTGCATCACGACTTCAACATTCATCACACGAATCACGAGCGGTGCCCTGCGCTTGACACGCGTTCGGAGCCCGTGTGATACTTCAATCCTATGTTGAGCCCAACAACCGGCTATGCGATTTCAGCGCTAGGATGCCTAGCCTGCCACGATGAGAAGTTTGTTCTCACACGTGAGATCGCGGAGTGCTCAGGGATCCCAAGGCAGTATCTTGCCAAAATCCTGCTCACCCTCACTCGAAAGGGCTTCCTTGTATCACTGCGCGGCAGCAAAGGCGGGGTCAAGCTTGCTCAAGACCCATCAAAGACAAGCCTCCACGAGATCTGCGTTGCAATGGATGATCCGATCACAAAGGTCCGGTGCATGCTCAACACAGCCGACTGCTCCGATGATCGAGCCTGTCCGTGCCACACTTTTTGGAAGGAGCACAGAGGTGCGGCACTTGAGTTTCTGGAAAAAACGACGCTGCAGGAAATCGGAGATTTTTCCGACCACGCGTGCAATCCACAGAACCACCCAATTGACCAGGAGTAGGCGAGCCCAGGTTCAAATCAACCTAGACAGCACGTCGCCTGCAACGCACAACTCCTCTTTCACCAGATGCTAAGAAGTCAAAAAGTCCCATCAAATAGGACATATCCACAATCAATCCTGACAAGCCGATCCTAAAGTAGTATCATAAGAAGTGCAGAGGACTTTTTCAATGAAAAACACTCGCTTCGGAAACATCTGGAAACCACTTTGGCTCGTAGCGTCGGTTGGCGTTCTGGCAATCGGATTCGGCTGCGGAGGCTCCTCATCAGGAGGAGGCCAACCAGCTGGCTTCGTAGCTGCTGACGGACATAATGGCGGCCAAGCATATGACAAGTTCTGGGCAACAGAGACTGGCTGGTCGTTCACCCAAGCACAACTTGACATTTTCAACGCAAACAAAGACTTCTTCCGCTGCAAACAGTGCCACGGTTGGGATCAGCTCGGCACGGGCGGCGCCTACATCAGCCGCGCAGCCAAGACGACTCGACCACACGTCTCTCCACTAAATCTGAAGAGCATTGTTGCGAGCCATTCAGCACAGGAGCTGTTTGACGAGATCGCAAAGACCTCAGGAAGACGGGCCCTCACAACTGATCTTTCCGGTTACGATCCGGATACCAACTTCACGGTAGGCGACCAGATGCCTAACTACCGCGCCTTCCTATCGGACGCGCAGATTTGGGAACTGGTGAAGGCGCTCAAGACAACGCTGATCGATACGAGCACGCTCTACGACTCGGTAACAACAGGCAGCTACCCCACTGGCAGCATCGCCTACTCGAACATCGGCAAAAACGGAAACGCATCTAATGGCGACTCCGTCTACACTGCCAAGTGCGGCAGCTGTCATGGCGCAAACGGCAAGCAGTTCAGCGTTGGTGGAAAATCCGGAGTTGGCAACTACCTTCGGAACAAGCCAAACGAAATGCAGCATAAAGTCAAATTTG
>JALGYA010000056.1 GCA_029824475.1 Fimbriimonadia bacterium
TGGCACCAGATTCGGGCTGCCGATCTGGCAGCTGCAGCGGGAACGAGGAGCCAGAGAGATGGTGGACGCGCTCGCTCATACCCTCAGAAGATCCCGCAAACCAGAATTCGCGCTGCGCGTGCTGGTCCACGGGGCGTGGCGGAGGATTCGCGTGACCCAGAGGGCGCCGCGATCGAAGAGCCCTTCTCAGATGCTGCCTTCCCTTCCTTCAGGCCTCAAAGTGATTCTTGCGGAGGCCGACGCGGCTATTCAGGGTTCCGTCAACAAGGCCGAGGCGGTCAGCCTGGGCAGGCGGCTTGAAGATCAGCTGGACGCATACGAAAAAGATAGCCGCCAAGCCGATGACCAGGAATCGAAACGACCGAGTGATGCAGCATAATAGAGTTATGATTCGCCACAGCTGGCTCGTCATCGTCGTTCTATTGCTCGGCATCGGCTGTACTCCGCCACCGGCAAAGACCTCCGATTCTTCCGGATCTGATCCTGGCCTAGCCACGTCTCATCCCGAAGTAGGAGGGACTGTGAGCCTCGATGAGGGAGAAGCCAAGTATGACGCTGCCAAAGCTGCCTTCGAAGAGGAAGCGACCGACGAGACGAAGGAAGCGTACACTTCGGCCTCAGTAGATCTTGCACTGGCTGTGATGGACTCTGGACTTCCCCCCAACCAGATGTATCCTCGGGCCCTCGGCCTCTTCCGAGACGTGCTCAAAGTCGATCCCGAAAATGTTCCAGCGCAGGAGTGGATCGCCACCATTGAAGGAATTTATGAATCGATGGGCAGGCCTGTTCCCGAGCCGACTGAAGACGCCTCGTAAAGCATGAGGCGCTTCGCTCTCGTCGCTGCACTGGCTGCCGCGCTGCTCGCTTCCCTGCCGCTCATTCTTGGGCTGATGGGTTCGGAAGCGGGCGGCCTCTATCTGCAGCAGCAGACGGCGCTTGACGACCAGATGGTCTATGCCGCCTGGATGCGCCAGGCGATGGACGGGGCGTTCCTTTTTGACAACAGGTTTGCGATTGAATCCCAGCCGGGGCTGACATTCCATGCCTATTTCCTGATGCTGGGCTGGCTGGCCAAGGTCGTTTCGATACCTTGGGCATTGAGCATCGCTCGAATCGTCTTTTCTGGCATGTTCGTGCTGGTACTGGCAGGCTTTCTGGAGCGTGTCGATGCACGCGAGCCGACCAGGAAGCTTGCCGTGCTTTTCGCAGTATTTGGTGGAGGGCTGGGGTTCGCGGCCTGGGAGATGTTTGGCCGGGAGATTCTCGGCGGTTCACCCGTGCGATTCATAACGGGCGGGCACCTGCCGACCGATGTCTGGCAGCCGGAGGCATTCACCTTTCCCAGCATGCTCACCAGTGGGCTGTTCATGTTCAGCCTGTGCCTCATTCTGCTCATATTCAATGCGGTTCTGGATGCCCGCAAGGACGGCAAGGCGGTCGTGCCCGGGATGATTGGAATGCTGCTGCTCATGAACATCCACAGCTACGACGTCGTACTGATCGCGCTTGTGCTTGTTGGACTTGTCGCGGCTGCTGTAGGCGGAGAGTTCTTTGACAAGAAGTGGATGCTCCGCTGCGTCCTGATCGGCCTGGGTGCAGTGCCTGCGGCCCTCTGGTTCATGCACGTGATCAAGAACGACCCTGTATTCCAGGCAAGGGCTGCGACAGAGACGTTTACGGGCAACTTCAGAGGCGTGCTTGGCGGCGTTCTTCCTGCCATGGTTCTCGCCTATGTGGGGCTTTGGCGCGGGGCTGATCCGAAGCCAAAACTAGGGTTTTTCCTCGCGCTCGGCGTCCCTGTCGTTCTGTTTATCGCCGGTGTGAAGATGGCTCCGGGCGCAGGGTACATGCTCGGCTGGCCGATGTTTGCGTTAGTCGTGGGCATTGGGATGCTGGCGCTGTGGCAGCTGAAGATCGACAAGCCGTTCCGTGCGCTGCTCTGGTCTTGGGCACTGATGAGCTTGGCTGCGCCTTATCTGCCGATGCTGTTCCAGCGGAAACTGTCGATGGGCATGATCATCCCATGGGCGATTCTTGCCGCCCTGGCATTGGGCGACCTCCTCAAGGACCTCAAGAAGTCGGAGCGGTTGATTCTCTCTACTGCGTGCCTTCTCCTCATGGCCGGTTCATCAGTTCAGTGGATTCTGCGTGAGTTGAGCTTATCGAAGACGAATGTGTCTTCCACAACCCTTCATTCCCCTTATCTTTCGGCGGGCGCGCTGGGCGCTATTGAGAAGCTCGACGCCGAGCCAGGCCGGAAGGTGGTCATCGCTTCTCCGGCCTATCCAGCCTTGCTGGAAGGAGGAGGGTTCGTCGCGCCGATTCCCCCTGATCTAAACCCGATAGCGAGCGGCCTTACTGGCGCATACTCATTCGCTGGCCATTGGAGCGAAACCCCAGATTATGAGGACAAGCGTCGCCAGGCGCTGCTCTTGTTCCAGCCGGGTGTGAGGGAGGAAGACAAGGCGAAGATATTGGCTGACTCAGGTGCGACGCACTTGATCGCCCCTTCACCGATCGTCTTTTCGAATGTGCCGCTGACCAACGTGGATCATCTGGGTGAAGTGATCTACGATGAGGGCGGCTGGAAGCTGATCCGAGTGGCTCAGTAGCGAAACGGGATTCGGTCGTCGTCCAGCGGAGGAATGGCGAGTTCATTTCGGCCGATGATCTTCGGGCCGCCCTTGTAGAGGGAGAGTCCGAGGTCCTCGCGGATAATCTCAACGCCGTTCTCCGTCACCACGCGGTATGTGTAGAGACGGTGGCCGTTTCCGCCTTTGTCGACCTCAATTTCTTCGCCATAAGCGAGTTCTGGGTCGTGGACGTACTCGGTCTCGTGCTCAATCCTGCGGATGTATGTTCGCTCGATCTTGACTTCCCTTCCTTCAGGCCGTTTTGAGCCGAGGATTCGGAACGTGAGACTGCCTTTCTGGTACTCCGTCGTGATTCCGATGGGATAAGGGAGCGTGTTCTTGATCTGAAGATCGGGGCCTTTCCAGCTGACGGTTGCGTCCTGCCCCAGCGGGACATAGGGGACCGCGAGCGAGTGGCAGTAGCGCTGCTCGATTCCCATCTCAGCGAGAAGCGCGGCGTTGTAAAGAGTCGTGCTGACTTGGCAGATTCCGCCGCCGACTTCTGTCTCGTGTCTGCCGGCGATGTAGACGCCAGCTTCTTTGAAGCCAGCTGCCAAAGTGCGTTTCCCGACAGTCGGGTTGAAGGCGATCGACTCGCCTGGCATCAGGATTTTGCCCTCAAATTTTAGTGACGCCAGCTCGATGTTCTTGGAGCGGCTCCACTGGCGGTGGTTGAATTTCGTCGTGAATTCACCGATGACGCTGTCTATTTTCTTCAGGACATCGTCTTCGATCGTCTTCTCTGCCTCGATGATCGGCAGCTCAGCGGGCTGGGATGTGAGGATTGAGTCCGTGAGGTTCTTGATCAGCTGGTCTTCGTCGAGGGTGAGGCCGGTGCGCTCAAGCGAGAGGATAATCTGACCTTCGGTGTAGGCGATTCCAGCTGGAGATGACTCGGGCGTGGCCTCGACAATAAACGCCTGGAGAGCATCCATGTCTACGCCTGAGAAGTCAAACACTGGCAGGACGACATCGACTGATGAGTCGTCAGATTCAAACCTTGTCTGCCGCCACAAGGCAGGGATGAGGCCTTCATAGGGCAGCTGATCCAGAGTCTCTACGTAATTAAGGCTCACACCAAGGGAAGCGAGCGTGGGAGCATCAAGCTGTCTATTGAGGAGGGGTGAGGTGAGGCTGAAGTCTTTCTGCGACTCAGTGCTCCACCAGTCCTCGAGATCTGCGCGTACTTCTGAGCGCGTACGCCCGACAACGCTGAAGAGAGTGAACTCGACTGGCTGAATGGTGTGGTCGTACCGCGCGGAGCTGATGCTGATAGCTCCCGCCGCAGCTCCGATTATCGCAGCCGTAATTCCACCCGCCTTGAGGAGGGCACGTCCTTTGCCTTCTTTCATAGATTCATCCTGAATCCGTCTACATATTAGACAGTTTTCCACAGGCAGCGGTTCGTCAATTTCGGTCCGGTCACCCTAGATTCGGCTCAGGTACCCTGAATTCATGCCCGGAATAGCCTGGATTAATGGCCAAACGATGTCTCTGGAGTCGGCCAATGTGCCCGCTGCAGATCATGCTCACCTCTACGGTGATGGCCTTTTTGAAGGGATTCGGATCTACAGCCGAAAAGTGTTCAAATTAGACGAGCACCTCCGGCGACTCTACGACGGCTGTCGCTTCCTCGATTTTCAAATGTCGATGCCAGTGGCTGAACTCAAGGCAAAGATCCTTGAAATCTGCGCAGAATCGGGCGTCGACAGTGGTTATATTCGGCTGAATGTCACGCGAGGCACAGGGCTGGGGCTCGATCCGTCCCACATCGATCCAGAGCCAAACCTCATGATCATGGTGACGTCGCTGGCGCTCTATCCGCCAGAGGCTTATGAGACAGGCTTGACCGTTGTCAGCACATCCTACAGAGTCATCCAATCTGACAGCCTCGACCCAAGGGTCAAGTGCATCGGCCGATACGCGGCGAACATCCTGGCGAAGCGCGAAGCGAATCAGCTCGGCGCAGGCGAGGGACTCATGCTCAACCAGCAGGGCAACGTTGCCGAGTGCACTGGAGACAACATTTTTATCATCCGGGACGGTGAAATCCGGACGCCGCATCCTTCTTGCGGAATTCTTCAGGGCATCACTCGTGACACGGTGATCCGCCTTGCTCGGGAGGCTGGCTTGAAGGTCACCGAAGACACGTTTACGTCGTACGACATCATGAGCTCTGACGAGGCGTTCCTGACAGGCACGGCGGCTGAGGTCATTCCGATGATTTCGCTGGACGGTCGACCGATCGGTGACGGCAAGCCCGGCCCGATCTCCAAGCAGTTGATTGCGAAGTTCCGTGAAGAGACGAAGACCGGCTCGGCGTTCTGATCGATGAAGTTTTCAGTCGATGGAAAACAGACTGATTTGGCGGAATTAGATTCAAAATCTAAGATTCCTGGTCTTTCGCGCATCGTCGGCGGCATGTTGCCGTCCGGCGAAAAGAAGGACGCTTGCCCCCACTGCGGCTGGCACCAGAAGCAGTGGGAAGTCGAGGGTGTGGTCGGCTGTCCGCTCTGTTATTCAAGCCTTGAAGGCACTGCCTCAGCCGCTGCTCCGGCGGATGAAAAAGCGTCTGCGGAATAATCCCCTTAAGTCCTTGGTCTTAAGGGAAAAGTGTCAGCCAAAAAAAGGCTGCCTCTGTGCTAGACTTTGCGGAGTCTCTTCCGGTTCTTCCAACGTCTTATGTCTGTTCGATCACGCGATGACTCCTTAACGGAGCGGCGATTGCTGAATGCTCTTGCAAACGGCGATTCCAGCGCGCTGGGCGGCATCTACGAGATGTACGGCGAGAAGATTTATCGCTACACCTACCGGATGCTCGGCAACCAGATGGACGCTGAAGACGCGACGGCAGAGACTTTTTTGCGTGTTCTCAGACGATCGACAGAGTTGAGGGCGGACGGTGCATTCCGAACGTGGCTCTTCCGAATTGCGAGAAATCTGTGCATCGACAAAATGCGACAGCAGAAGCTGCTGGAGCTGCCTGGCGATGCGAAATACACCGGCACTGAGGATCGTGCGGCACTCAAGATCACTCTCCAGCAGGCGCTCAATGAGCTCCCGCTTGAGTATCGCGAACCGCTCATTCTTTGTGACCTTGAGGACAACTCCGCCAAGGATGCGGCAGAGACCCTCAAAATCAGCGTTCCAGCGCTGAAGTCGAGGCTCTATCGAGGAAGAAGAGCCCTTCGGGACAAGCTGGGAGGCTCAATGGAAAAGATCACATGACAGAGCAACAAAAAAGCCTGGTCGATCTGTACGCTGCGGGCGAGCTCACGGAAGTGCTCGTAGCAGAACTGATTGCGGCAGCAAATACAGACCCAGAATTGAAAGAAGACATGGAGTCGCTGAAGGCGACTGTCGAGCTTTTGCAGAATGACCCGGCACCGAAATACAGCGAAGAGTCATTCCAGAGAACAAGGCTCAAAATGATGGCCCGTGGCGCCGTCATGCAATCCGTCACACCAGATCCTGCCTATTGGCAGTACCATCTGCAGATGACGGGATAGAATTCCCCCACCTGAAGCGAAAAACCTATGAAGGCCACCGTCGAAAGAAACGAACTGAACAGCGCACTCAACATTGCCGCAGCCGCGAGCAGTGTTCGAGCCGCCCTCCCTGTACTCACCTCGATCCGAATTGAAGCCAAGGGTTCGTCCCTGACGCTCACCGGATGTGATGGCGAGATGTGGGGCGAGGCTTCTGCGCCGTCCAACGTCGAGTCCGAAGGGGCTGTCTGCGTCCAGCAGCGGCTGCTCTCAGATATCGTCAGCAAACTTGGCATGGGCGAAGTGAGCCTGGAGCTGGTGGGAACGACCGTCTTTGTGCGGCACCAGCATTCTGAATTCAAGATGATGGCCCTGCCGGCTGAGGAGTTCCCTGAGGCGCCGGAAGTAGAAGCTTCCAGCACCTTGAGCCTTCCCTACGGCGAGCTGACAAACGCAATTTCTGGTGTGGAATTCGCCTGCTCTGATGACGCAGCGCGTGCGGTTCTCACTGGAGTGCTGTTCCACTACGACGGCACAACCTTGACTCTCGTTGCTACCGATACTCACCGGCTCGCTGTGGACCGAGTTCACCGAGACGGCATCGGCTCACCACTGACGGCAATCGTGCCGAACAAGGCTCTGAAGATCATCGGCCACCTGCCGATTGAGGGCGATGAGAATCTCACCGTCAGCTTCGATGGCACACGGCTCCTGGTTGACATTGGTACAGCAAAGGTCGTTTCACAGCTTCTCTCCGGCCAGTATCCGAATTGGGAGCGAGTTGTTCCAAGCGAACACACTCGATCCTGGCTGATCAACCGAAGCGAGTTCATCGAGAACATTGACCGTGCGATGATCCTGGCCCGAGACAGCGCTAACCGCATCCGCTTCACAGGCTCGGGTGAGACAATTGTGATCTCCGCCCGCAGTGAAGACAAGGGCGAAGCTAAGGAAGAAGTCTCCTGCGTCAGCAAGAACGGCGACCTTGAAATCGCGTTCAACGGCCGCTACCTCATGGAGGCTCTGCAGGCCATGGGCAGCGAGGGCATCCAGACCGAGATGACCGAGGCTTCCCGCCCTGCGATCATCCGACCGACCGAAGGCGGCGACGACCACTTCTGCGTCGTCATGCCGATGGCTATTGGCTAGGTTCTGTTCTTATCGAATAAGCGGCGTCTGCGCGAGCAGACGCCGCTTTTCTTTTGCCAAGATAGGACATGCGCGCCCTCGGCATCGCTCTTCTCTGTTTGGCTTCATCTGTCTGCTTCGGGCAGGCGATGTCTCCGACGAATCGGCAAGGTGCGCCAGCATCGCTTATTCCTTATCCGGTGGACGCGCGATGGGACGGAATTTGGACGCGCCGCGGGCCCTTGCTCGTGGACGCATTGGAGGCAAGAACCTTCCGTCTCTCCTCGGACAGCGACGAAGCACTCGCTCAGCTGAAGACCTTTCTGGATCGAGAAGACTTCAAGACATCTCAAAGCGCGTCCACCTCAATCCGACTCAAGACGGCGAGAATCTTAGGTGCGACCAACCCAGATGAGGCGTATCAGCTCGATGTAACGGAGGACGGGATTGAGATCACGGCCCCGACCCTAACGGGCCAATTCTACGCGTTGCAGACTCTCCGTCAAATGATCAAGACGACTCACTTGGAGGGCATCCCGTACGGCAGAATCATCGATTGGCCCGCCTTCCCTGTTCGGGGCTTTATGCACGACCTTGGCCGTAATCCCCAAAGCGTCGAGATGCTCAAAGGCTTCATCGACAAGATGTCGCAGTACAAGCTCAACACGTTCCACATGCACCTAACTGACCACCCGGGTTGGAGGATCGAGTCGAAGGCGTACCCCCAGCTCAACACCAAGGACGCGTACCGCGAGACGCGGCAGCCAGGATTCTTCTACACCTACGACGAGCTGCGCGACATCATCGCCTTCGCCAAAGAGCGGCACATCCAGATCATCCCGGAGATCGATATGCCGGGGCACAGCACCTACTTCAACAATGTGTTTGGATTTGGGATGCAGGACAAGCGCGGGCTGGAAGTGCTGAAAGTCGCGTTGAAGGAATTCTTCGAGGAGATCCCTGCCGATGATGTCCCCATCTTCCATATGGGGTCGGATGAAGTCCGCCTGACCAACCCTCAGTTCATGGACGAGATCGCCGACACGATCCGGGATCACGGCCGGAAGGTGGTCGTCTGGCACCCGGGGCACGATCCATCAGGCGAAGTGATTCACGATCTCTGGTCATCGGTCGCCATCGACTACAACACTCGCCATCTTGATGGCCGACAGATCTATGTCAACCATATGGCACCGCTGACTGGCCCGCTAAGGGCCTGGGCTAAGCAGTACTGCGGCGTCCGCAGCGTCACCTCTGTCTCGCTGGGCGGAATGCTCTGCCACTGGCCGGACAACAACGTCGGGGTGCAGGAGAATATCTACAAGCAGAGCCCGGTCTATCCGGCGATGCTGGCTTTTGCGGAGAGAATCTGGCGGGGCTCGTCGCATGAGAGGTTTGATATGTTCGCACAGACTCCGCAAGGATGGGACGACCCTGATTGGCCCGAGTGGACCATGTTTGAGCGAGACCTGACGAAGCATCGCGACACGCTGCTCACCGATGTGCCGTTCCAGTTCGTTAGGAACTCGCAGGCTCGTTGGGAGCTTCTTGGCCCGTTTGAGCTGAGTCAGGAGCCGGAACATCCGAGGGCCGAGAAGGATTGGACCGGGCCTGTCTACGGCGGCACGGTGCAGGTTCACCACAAGTTCGACTTCCCTTCGTTCACGGCTAAACGCTCTGGGGTTGTGTTTGCCAGAGCCTTTATTCAGTCAGACCGTGACCGCGAGATCACTGCCTGGATCGGGTTCGATGACTTTTCACGTTCCGGTGGTCGAAGGGGCGGGCCATTTGCAGCGCTTGGCCAGTGGAGCCGTCACGGTTCACAGGTCTGGGTGAATGGCAAGGAGATCGCTCCCCCCGACTGGAATCAGCCAGGACTGCCTGCTGTCGATCGCGAAACTCCATTCGTTGATGAGCTCTACTGGATCAGGAAGCCGACGACAATCAAGCTCAAGGAGGGCTTGAACGAGATTCTTATCCGGGCGCCTCACAAGGATGTCGGCTTTGGATGGATGTTCACGTTCATGCCAGTCGACTTGTCGAGAGGCACGGCACGGGAGGTGGAGGGAGTTAGCTTTGGGAGTCCATACGGTGGGATCAGCCCAAGCTGACCTTAGGGCCGTGCAAGGATGGCCATTATCTGCTTGGTCTTCGTCGACGACGTCATGTTGAGGGCAGATTCGAAGTCCTTCAGCGAGGCGTCGTCCCCGAATTGGCTGCGTCGGAAGTCGTAATCATAATCCGCAAGAGCCTGCTCGACGGCCTCTATCTCGAGCCCATCGAGCAGGGATGCGAGCAGGTCACTGAGCAGCAGATTCTCTGTGTACCGCTGCCAAGCGATCTGGATATCCTCCGAATCAACCGAGTCTATTTCACGTAACATCACCTTGGAATAGAGCGACATCACGACAGAGTCATAGCTCATATTGGCATCAAGCAAGCGTGGATAATCGCGATTCATCACGATCTTGTAGCCACGCAAGAATCTCTCGTTGTCAAACTGGCCGATCAGGTCAGCCGCGGTTGAAGCCGTGCCTGAGTGCGAGGACCTGAGGAGATCAAGCATGTACTCTTTTTCGGGGTCCGGCAGCTTCCCAGCTGCTTCTTCAACCTTGCGCATCGAGTCGATCCAACCCTCAGGAGCTTCGGCAAACAGCCTCTGATGCTCTGCGATCAGGTCGTTGGCAGTATCTGGCTTGCCAAGACTTCCCAGGAGCAGCATCCCAGTCAAATATGCGAATACCGCAAGGACTGCCAAGACCAGATACTTTTTCTTTCCCATAGCCAAATTATACGCACGGATCACGGGTGCGGCAGGTTTACTGCAGGCTGACCTTTGAAAAGGTTCGCCTGGAAGGCGGCAATTGCGACCATCTGTAAGGAGCGCTTCTCCGATGGTGGAATGAGAGCCGGGCGGAGGGCTGTGCGTGGCCCAGAATCCGCCCCGTGCATCTCTCGAGGAAAGCAGAAGATGAGTGCTTCTGCAGTGTGGGGCGCTCCACCGCCAGGTCCGGCCTCTCCCCGGAACGCCCCTTTTTCGTGTGCCTGGAGTAATGGGGAGAGGTATCAGCGTGGCGTCAACCGCTCACCAACCTTTTTTGAGATTTGGCAGTGCTAGGAATCGCGAGTTGAGCCAGATCAGGACAGGGATTGGCAAAATCTCTGGCACGAATCGAGACTGAGGCACCAACAGCAAGAAATGCTGGCCGCGGTGCGGCCAGCATTTACAGGGTCAGAATCCTATTCCACGTCCATCATTGATGGTGAAAGATGTTCCACAAGATCTGACATCAGTTGGCAGAAGTTACCTCCGACTCCACGTTGCTTACTTGAATGGGTTGGGGCCGACTGGCCCGCCAAACTTGTCGGGACCATCCAGACGATAGGCTGGCGGATTCTTTAGAGCCTTCATGAAGGTTTCGTACGCGTCAGGACCTATTCTAACCGGCCTCGGTTTTTCTTCCGGCTTCTCCCTCGGCACAGGTTTCGGCTTCTTACACCTCCAGTAAGCATCCTTGCATGCCTTTGTTCCACTGTAGTATTCCCACAGTGCAGCGAGGAAACAACCCACAGCGACTCCGGCTAATCCAAGACAAACAAGACATGCTGTGCCAAGTGAAGCAAGGCAGATCGCAACACAAGCCCCGATAGCCACTCCCGCTGCCGCCCCGCATACGTCCTTGACGATGTCAGCTAGGTCAAGTTGATCCAAACAGCAATCTCGCTTGTCTTCACACGTCTTCAGGCCATCGCAGACGTCGCCGCCAGAAGGCGATTCCCCAGAAGGGTCGATCAATTGCACTGGCTGTAGATCCGCATATTGGTAAGCATCCTCTGCCGGCCATTCTGTATCAACACTCAGCCACTGGGCTGTGCTGGGGTCGTAGAAACGCGATCTTACATATGTGAGGACCTGTGAGCTGAAGTACCCCCAGGATCCAAGCCAGGTAAATCCACTCACCGAAGCTCCGGAATGAGATTCCTCATCTCCATACGGCCAGTACTCCCAGGTATCAGTCTGACTCTGACTTGAATCGAGCAGCGCCGCAGTTGAACCTAAAGGATCAGGCATGTAGTCGAGGATCGTGCTGGCTCTGTTCTCCGACACGATCTGTCCGTTGAAGTTTGTGTAGGTTGTTGTCGCCATCAGTCTCTCTCCTGCAGGTATTCCATGCCATCCCAGACAACGGTCTTGATCGCTGAACTCGGTTCATGGATCAGGCGGCGGAGGCCGTCTGCGCCATAAGTGTAAGTTGAGCGAGTCGCATCCGAATGGATGATTTCCGTCATCTTGTTTTCGTTGTTGTAGGCGTACTGCGTGATCACGGCACCCCTCTCCTCCTTGGTCATGTTGCCCGTCAGATCGTACGTGTAGGTGACCAAGGTTGGCCCGTCCTGCAGGGTAGTGATCTGGCCAAAGGCATTGTAGGTGAAGGTCAGCGGGTCAGAGGCTTCGTGGTGCTTGACGAGCATGTTTCCATCCTCGTCGTAGCTGAAGGTTGCCCGTGCGCCGCTCTTGAGCTGGCCTGTGAGCTGATCCGCATCGTCATGGCTGTAGGTCACAGCATTGCCGTCGCGAATCTGCTTGGTCTTCCTGCCTGCGGCGTCCCATGTATCCACAAATGTGGAGATTGGCGCTGAAGCGGAGTCAAGTTCAATCAGGGTTGTGAGCTGACCTGCGTCATCATAAGCGAAGACTCTCTTCGACCCGAGGCCGAGCAGCATTGTTGTCTTCTGACCAACAGCATCGTACTGCGCGGTCGTGATGTCGTTGTCTGGATTCTCGACCGATTCAAGCTGTCCACGCTCGGTGAACGTACTTGTGAAGATTCCAGCATCTGGATCGACCAGCTTTGTCCTGTTGCCGACAGCATCGTAAGCCATCGTCAGGACGAGTCCGTCCGGCAGCTCCTGCTTGGTCATCTGGCCAAGATCGTCATAGGTGTTCGTCGTAACGCCAAACGCGTCATGCACCTTTGTCTGCCGACCAGCATCGTCATACGTGAATGTGACACGGCTTGCGTCCGCGAATCTCCACGCGATGACTCGCCCTGCAGCATCATATGTGAAGGTCTTGCGATTGCCCTTTGCATCGAGGATCGCCGAGACGCGGCCCGCGTCATCGTAGATGGTCGTGGTTCGGTCCAGCAGTGGATTCTTGATGTAGATCTGACGCCCAAGTTTGTCGTATCCGGTCAGCGTTTGAGCGAGGCTTGGTTTTGTCGTGACGTTATTGACAACCTTTCGATTGTAGCCATACGTCGTCACGTCGCCAAGCGGATTCTCGACAGATCGCAAAGTGCCCAGCCTGGACGAATAGACATTGGTTGTCACCTTGCCCAGCGGATTCTCAATCGACGCCACATTGCCTGAATCGTCATAGACAAACGTGGTGCGATTCCCAAGCGGATCAACTCGAACCGTAGCCTGACCCGCGTCATCATAAACCGTCGTGCTAACGCTGCCAAGAGCATTTTCGACTTCAGTAGGCCGTCCCATCGCGTCATACGTAGTCGTCGTTCGATTGCCTAGGGCATCGATCTCCGCCTCAACTCGATTTGCCAAGTCAAAGACGCTGGTAACAACATCGCCGTTCGCATCCTTCACCGCTTCAAGCCGACCAGCGCTGTCATATTGATTTGTCGTTCTATCGCCAAGGGCGTTGATCGTTGCCTCCACTCGGTAAGCATCATCGTACACGGTAGTCGTCCGCTTGCCGAGAGGGTTAATCACCGCCTCCAGATGACCCGAATCATCGTAGACGTTCGTGGTCACATTACCAAGGGCATCTTCAACCGACTCCAGCCCGAACCGACTGTAGCTGTAGGTCGTGCGTTCTCCAAGCGGATCGATCACGGCCTGAAGATTGCAGC
>JALGYA010000057.1 GCA_029824475.1 Fimbriimonadia bacterium
GGGCGTCCAGCACCAGCTCCGCCGCCGCCACGTGGGCCAGCTGCGCCGCCGCCTGGATTGCCGCCACCGACGCCAAGTCCTGCGCCGCCGCCAGCTCCACCTTGTGGGCCAGCTGCCTGGGCTGCAGATGCAACGCCTTCAATCCTGTCCGGGGAACCGAACATCTTAAGAATCTTGAGCCCGCTGTCCATGAGAGAGACGCCGACCAGAGTGGTCTCTGCGTTCTTTCTGTCTTTTTCAGGAGCTTCATCCTGTGCCACCACGGCGCTGGCGAACAGGCCTGTGGCTGCCAAGATCGATGCAAATCGAAATACTGTCTTCAAAACTTTGCCTCGCGAAAAGTGCTGTACTCGCAAGTTCTGAGACGCCTCCTTCTGGGCATAAGGTTACATCCTCAGGGCAAAATCGATCAATCGGGTATACACCGGCGTAATAACCTCACAGAGGAATCATCCAAATGGCCGCAGATCTCGCTATTTCCGCATCAGATTTTGACGAAAAAGTCCTGAAATCCGACAAGCCCGTGCTTGTCGATTTTTGGGCGACATGGTGCGGCCCTTGCCGCGTCATTGCCCCTCACCTGGAAGCAATCTCTTCCGAGCTCGGTGACCAGATTACCGTCGGCAAGGTCGACGTTGACTCCAACCAGGATCTTGCTGTCAAGTACGGCATCATGTCCATCCCAGCCCTGCTGATCTTCAAAGACGGCCAGATCGCAGACCGAATGGTCGGCGCCGGCAGCAAAGAAGACATCAAAGCCTGGGTCGAAAAGAGCCTCTAAGCTCACTGAACACAAATCTATGGCCCGGCGCATTTCCGCCGGGCCATAGTGCATTCTAATCCCCGTGTCTACGCCTTCCGCTGTGCCGAACGTCGCCAAAGCCGGCGGCATCATGATGGCCAGCCTGTTCCTGAGCAGGGTGCTCGGGTTCATCCGTGAGGCGATCATCTCGGCCAAATTTGGCCAGACAGAACTGACGGACGCCTACAACGCAGCGTTCAGCGTCCCGGACACGATCTTCTTCTTAATAGCCGGCGGCGCTCTCAGCTCAGCCTTCATCCCGGTCTTCACCGAGTATCTGACCACAGACCGTGAAGATGATGCTTGGAAGATTTTCAGCACCTTGGCGACTGTGCTCTCCCTGGCACTGATCGTGCTGATCGGACTGTGCTGGGTTTTTGCTCCGGCGCTTGTCAACATCACCGCGCCCGGCTACATCGATCAGCCGGAGCTGCACGCTCAGGTTGTGCGGATGGCTCGGATTCTGCTTCCCGCACAGTTCGCATTCTTCATGGGCGGACTGCTGATGGGTGTGCTCTATGCAAAGCAGTCATTCACCGTGCCAGGGCTTGGGCCGAACATCTACAACATCGGCATCATCCTTGGCGCGATCTTCATCGCCGAGATGGTCGATCCCGGAGTTGTCGGCATGTCCTGGGGCGCCTCAATCGGCGCGTTTGCCGGCAGCCTTCTTCTGCCGATATTAGTCCTGCGAAAAGTAGGGCTGCACTTCAAGCCATCGTTTGATGTTAGACACGAAGGCGTCCGCAAAGTCTTCAAGATCATGCTGCCGGTGATCGCTGGGCTCTCCCTGCCTGGCGTGTTCATGCTGATCCTCAAGGCGTTTTCATCAAAGTTTGGTGAGGGCGATTTGACCGCCCTCACCTACGGCAACCAGATGATGCAGGTGCCGCTCGGCATCTTTGGTCAGGCGCTGGCTCTGGCTGTCTTCCCTGCTCTCTCACAGTTCTATGCCCAGGGCAAAATGGACATGTACCGGCGTCAGATTAGTGGCACGCTCCGTACGGTTCTCTATCTGTCAGTGCCTGCTGCAGCAGTGATGCTGGCGATTCCAGACGTCCTGGTCCAAACCCTGTATGAACGGGGGGCGTTTGTCCACGAAGACACGATGCGCACCGCTGTGGGGCTCCGAATGTTCGCGATTGGTGCGGCGGCGTGGTGCCTCCATCCGTGCCTCATGCGCGGCTGGTTCTCTATTCAGAAGACCGTGCCGCCAGTGGTCATGGGAACGATCACGACCGCCGTCTTCTTCGGCCTGTGCTTTACGGTTCTCAATCAGGGCATGCCGTTTATCAACCTGCCTGGCCTATTCACGACGTTCTGGAAATCGGCTGTAGCGGCTGCGGTCATGGCTGGAGCACTCATGGGGGCCGGGGTCCTGATCCGAACTCTGCCTGATGTGGGGCGGATCGTTGTTCTCGGATTCTCCCTGCTGCTGGCGATGTGGCTCTACTACTTCATCACGAAGTGGCTGAAGATGCCTGAGACAAAGTACTTTGACCGGGCGGTTGCCAAGCTGAATAAGAAGCAAGAGCCCGACCCGGACGACTCCGACCAGTAATGCCAAAATAGGCTTGGTTTTCCTATGAAGAACAGTGCAGTTTTTCTTGCTGGCGCACGGACCCCGATCGGGGCATTCCAGGGCTCGCTCAGCTCCCTCACGACCCCTCAGCTTGGGGCGCACGCACTGCGTGCTGCCATTGCTCGCAGCGGCGTCAAGCCTGAAGATATCGACGAAGTCCTGATGGGCTGCGTTCTTGCAGGCGGGCTCGGCCAGGCTCCGGCTCGGCAGGCTGCAAAGGCTGCGGGAATCCCAGATTCCGCGCCCTGTACAACCGTCAACAAAGTCTGCGGAAGCGGCATGAAGACCGTCATGCAGGCGGCGCAGGCGATCCTTCTGGGCGACGCTGATATCGTGGCTGCCGGCGGCATGGAGTCGATGTCAAATGCCCCTTATGTGCTTCCCAAAGCACGGTCGGGCTACCGCATGGGCCACGGCCAGCTCATCGACACGATGGTCCACGATGGCCTTTGGGATCCGTACAGCGATCAGCACATGGGAAGCTGCGGCGACCTCTGTGCTGCAGAATTCAATCTCACTCGTGAGGACCTCGATGCGTTCGCAGCCCAGAGCTGTGAGCGGTCGAAGGACGCGCAAGCAGCCGGCAGGCTTGCCGATGAAATCGAAGTTATTTCAATCCCCCAGCGCCGAGGTGACCCTGTAGTGGTCAGCGAAGATGAAGGGCCGGGCAAGGCTCGAGTTGAAAAGCTGCCCAAGCTCCGTGCAGCTTTCGGAAAGGATGGCGTCACGACTGCCGGAAACGCGAGCTCTATCAACGACGGAGCCGCCGCCCTGATCATGACCTCCAGCGAAAAGGCAGAAGCGGACGGGCTGCCGACCATCGGCAAGCTCGTCGCCTACACTCAGCACGCTCAGGAACCGCAGTGGTTTACAACTGCACCTGCCGCGGCTGTCTCCAAGCTGCTCGCCAAGACAGGATTGACAGTCGACGACATCGACCTCTTCGAGATCAACGAGGCCTTTGCGGCAGTCGCAATGCACTGCGCAAAAACCGTTGGAATCCCCAATGAGAAGCTGAATGTCAACGGCGGAGCCGTCTGCCTCGGCCATCCCATCGGCATGACCGGAACTCGCCTCATCCTCACAGCCTTGTACGAACTGAAGAGACGCGGCGGAGGCCGTGCTATCTGCAGCCCCTGCATCGGCGGGGGAGAAGCCACAGCCGTACTCGTCGAGGTCTAGATTCTAATGACAGCAATCCTGTTGACGGCGGTACTCGGACTCGATAGGCTGGAGCCATCTTGGTCAGTCCAAAAGAACTCAAAGGCTGGACTTTATTTCGCAGAATTGGTCGTTCCGGTCTTCCCAAAATCGAGCAGATTGGGGTTCCTCGCAAATGACGCCATCGACAAGAAGATGGGCGGCACCTATCGGGAGTTCCTGCGCCGCACTAAGGAGGACTCCGCTGAGTTTGGCAAGCCCATTGCCGAATACTGGCACGAGACTTTCCCGACCGTCTCCGTCTCAGATTCTCGCCTGATCAGCGTCTTCTTCTCAACCTCTTTCTACACAGGCGGAGCCCATCCAAACCGAGCATTTACATGCTTCAATTTCGGGATGGTGAAGGGAGCACCAAAACAGCTGAGCCTCGAAGACCTTTTCAGGGAAGGGGTTGATGCCAGAAAGGTGATGTGGGACCACGTTGCGCCTCAACTGATAGCCGACGAAGCGATGTGGGTGACCGACGGAGAGGTTGACGGCTTCACCGATCGCACCGCGGACATGTTTGTGCTGACACCCACGTCGATCAGATATCTGTTCTCGCCGTACGAGATGGGCCCTTACGTGCAGGGCGAGTTCTTTGCCAAGGTCAAGTACTCAGCCTTAGCTGAGCACTTAGATCCGGACGGCCCGCTCGCTCCGTTCCTCAAGTCTTGATCTTGATCGTTGCCTGATCGCGGAGCAGTGTCAGCTCCGTGCCACTTGGCATTGTCTTGAATGCCTGGGCCAACTCCGCTGAAGAGTTGAAGGTCTTGCCGTCAACAGCGAGCAGCACATCTCGACCTCTCAGCCCTGTTTGATACAGCAGCGATCCAGCGGGTGAATCGACAATGATCACACCAGTGCTGGCCCTGCCGCCATAGGCGGAAGCTTCGTTGATATCGCCCATCGATTTGATGCGGCCGCCCAGCCAATCGATGGCCGCCTCCACTCCATCTACGGATCGACCCTGCGGTGCATAGGGAGGAATGACTGGTGTTCTCGCAGCCGCCTTGAGTGGAGCGTACTGAACTCCAAATCGCTCCATCGGGAACGCCTTGAACCCGATGCCGTAAGCCGGGCTGTCCAGCCTGGGAGTGAAGTCGCCCTTCGCTGGGTCAGTGAAGAGAGGATCACCCAGGATGGAGCCGGGTTCAGTCGATTCCCGGCCACCCTCAGGCCAGGCAGCGAGGTCATACAGGTTGTGATCCACGCTCTGCCCCCACGGCTCACCGACTCGAATCGGCTTGTGCCTGGAGCCGAAGATGTTCTGCGACACGATGTCGCCGCTGTTCTTGTACCAAACATGTGGATGGAAGCCGTTGCCGACCGTGATGTTGTTCCGGACGATCCGCTTGTAGCCTTCGCGCAGTTTTATGCCGCCGTTCAGGCAGAGATTGTTCTCAAGAATGTAGTTGGTTGAACCGTCATCCAGGTCGATGTCCCAGCCGTGATCGCATCGCCAACGGCTGTTTCTCAGGATGGTCGGTTTAGCCGCATCGAGCAGCATAAAGTGAGGCATCTCAGCCATTTTTTCATCGGTCCAGCTGCGGTTGGGATGCCAGAAACGGTCACGTCCCCAGGAGTTGAATGAGCCGTGGTCGCCGGTCTCCAGCACGGTGTCGAAGACGTCGCAGAACTCGATCAGATGCCCGCCCCAAGTGCCCTCACTGATGTTGATGCCAGCACGTGGACAGTCGTAGATGCTGGTGCTGCGGACGGTGATCTCGGAGGCCATGGAGATCTGCACACCGGCCACCTGCTTCTCCATCCAGCCGATGTCGTTGATGAGGCAGTCTTCAACCCTGCAGTCGCTTGGATACTCTTCAGACTTCGGACCAGGCGTCATATCGATGTCCTCAAACTTGTGAGTTTGGTTGTAATTGAAGGCGGGTGTTCTCACCGCCGACGGGAGACCAACGAAACTGACTCCGCTCGCACCCACCCGCGTTATTTGAGATCGAGTGACAGAACAGTTCTTCGCATAGCCGCTAAAGAAGATGCCATTGCCTCCTAGGTCATGCAGCAGGAGATCATCGATGCTGATCGATTCGACACCTTCCGCGAAAATCGCGCCGCCACGATGGATCATCCAGTCGCTGCGGAGAAGCGGTTCATTCGTCTGCCAATAGGTGAGGCCTGATCGGGTGAGAGACAACCCAGACAACGTGATGTCTCTGACTGGGTTTTCGGCCGTGCCCATGATCTCAATGAGGTTTGGCGGGCCGGAAACTTCGAGGTAGAACTCATTGGGGTCGACATCGTTCCCTGGCATCAGATGGAGTGTTTTGCCGTCGTAGAACCACTCACCCGGTTCATCAAGCTCCTCTAAGATGTTCTCCACAAAACGTTGGTCCTTGTGAAGTCCACTGGACCTGTTGTTCTGGTGGCCGCCTTCAAGAATCGCCTCGCCCTTATCGTCCACTCCTGTGATCCGATAGTGCATCCCGCCCCAATCTGCGCGATGCAGACCATGGACCCGCCCGGTAGTCGGGTCGCTCCACGTCTTGATCCTCTCGGGGCTGATCGCGTCGGCGGCCGTTCCGCCATAAGGTTTCTTGGCAGGATCAAAGTTGGGATAACGAGCCAGAGTCAGTCGATCCGGACCGACATAGAGCTGTGCGAACTCCCGGTCAATCTTGGCGGGAGAAGTCCAGATCCCGCCTTCACCTTCGGTCCAATTAAGATCGAGGATCTGCGCTCCGCTGATCTCTACGAACTCTCCATCGCCGGCAGTCCAAGTCGAACCAGAGTCTTCTGGTGTCAGCCTGAGCGGTTCGGTCAGGCTATAGGTGCCGGAGAGCAGAATTACCCGCTTGTGCGCCCTCGGCTCAACAGCTTGAGCGGCGGCAAGCGTTTGTAGAGGCTGGTCAAAGGAACCAGAAGCGCTGTCATCCCCGTCGGGCGAAACATAGACGGTTGCCGCGAGTCCTGCAGCGAGCATTCCCAAAATCACGATCACATTCTAGTTCAATTTGCCGACTCTAGTCGTCTTAGCTGGCAGGCAGGATTCAATCAATGCTCAAAGAATTCAAAGAGTTCGCAGTCAAAGGAAACATGCTCGACCTGGCGGTCGGCATGATGATCGGCGTCGCCTTCGGTGCTGTCACTAAGTCATTTGTCGCTGACATTGTCACGCCGCTGATCGGCATGGCCGGAGGCAAAGGCTTCCTCGACATGTTCATCGTGCTGAAGGAAGGCGCAACCGCTGGCCCGTACGACACCTTGGCGCTAGCCAAAGAGGCAGGCGCGGTGACGATGAATTATGGAGTTCTGCTCGACACGATCCTCAACCTGGTCCTCGTCGCATTTGTGCTGTTCATGGTTGTGAAGGCCTTCAATAAAATGAAGAAGAAAGAGGAAGAGAAGCCGGCCGAGCCGCCCAAGCCAAGCAATGAGGAGACTCTCCTCACAGAAATCCGCGACCTGCTCGCGAAGAACTAAGTCAAGCGCACGTTCTGGGAGCTAATCCCAGAACGTGCCTTCTTCTTTGACCTGAGCTGCGCTTGCAGAGAACAGTTCCTGAAGCAGCTCCAGCTGTTCAGGCTGAGACCTGGACAAGTCGTACTTCTCTGAAGGGTCTTGATTTAGATTGAACAGCAGCGGAACCCGGCCATTGAAGTGTTTGATCTTCGTCTGGCTGGAAGTTGCCATGTGCAGCTTATACCGGCCGTATCGGATCGCATGGAACTTGTTCCCCGGCCCGGAATAGTAGAGCGGCCGCTCAGGCAGCGAACCTGTTCCCTTCATCAGGGGCACCAGGCTCATCCCGTCCAAAGTTCGATCGTCGGGAAGTTTAACACCCGCCACGTCAAACACCGTCGGCAGGATGTCAACCGCTCCCACCGGCTGCATGTTTCGCTGGCGTGGCTTGATGTGCCCCGGCCACCAGGCGATTCCCGGCTCGCGGACGCCACCTTCCCACGTGCTGCCCTTGCCGTCACGGAACAGACCGGATGATCCGCCCTGGTCATTCTTGATGATCCACGGACCATTGTCGCTCGTGAAGAAGACGAGGGTGTTCTCGGCGAGCTCAAGCTTCCTGAGCTCCTCCATGATTCGCCCGGCACTCCAGTCAATCTCCTGCATCACATCCCCGTAATTGCCCCGGCGGGATGAGCCCTGGAAGGCCTCGCCCGGATAGAGCGGCACGTGCGGCATGGCATATGGCAGATAGACAAAGAAAGGCTCGTCCTTGTGTCTGTTGATAAACGAGACAGCCTTGTCGGTGTACAGCTTGGTCAGTTGTGTCTGGTCCGGGTTGAGCTCACGGATTCGGTAGTCGGTGTACCGCTCGCCAGTGCCTTTAGCAGGCCCCTCCAGCAGCGGCAGGTCCGGCCAGTTCTTGGGCGGGCGCATGTCGTTGCTGTAAGGCAGACCAACGTATTCATCAAAGCCATGTGCCAGCGGCAGCGTCGACTGGTCGTAGCCGTTGTTCTCACTGGGGTTGCCCAGGTGCCACTTCCCGAAGGCGCCTGTCGCGTAGCCGGCGCTCTTGAGACCCTCAGCGATCGTCACCTCCTTCTGGTGAAGGGACTTCTTGGAGTTGGGGCTCAAAACCCACGCGAAGCCTGACCTTCTCGGATCACGGCCTGTGAGGAGCGCATATCGGCTGGCCGTGCAGGCGGGTGATCCGCTGTAGTACTGCGTAAACCAGATGCCCTCGCGCGCCATCCTGTCGATGTTGGGAGTGCGGATGGTGGGGTGGCCTGTGAAGCCAAAATCTCCATATCCTGCGTCGTCGCAGAAGAGGATGACGATGTTTGGCTTCATCGGGGTGGTTGCCGGTGTGGCGGCAATTGCCAGTGCGGCGGCGGCGGCAGATGCGATCACTTCTTCACCTCGTCCCAGAATGTTCCTTCTGCCTTCACAGAGGCCTCTCTTGCCTTGATGAGCTTCGTTAGTTCAGCAACGATCTCCGGGTTATCGTCACTCACATCCCACTGTTCGGAAGGGTCGTTTTCGATGTCAAAGAGAAGCGGCAGCTTGCCGCCGAATTTGTCTGCCTCAGTTGAGGCTTCGTTGCTGACATGCAGCTTCCACTTGCCCAGTCTGACCGCGGCCGACTTGCGGCTCCTGGTCGTGTAGATAAACGGCCGTTCTCCCAGATCGCCAGACTTGAACGCGGGGACAAGGCTCTTGCCATCCAGCACTCTGTCAGTCGGAACGGCATGACCAGCAAGTTCAAAAACAGTCGGGAGCAGGTCGAGAACGCTCGCCTGATCTTCACACTTGCTGGCTGCAGGGATAACGCCCGGCATCCAGGCCAAGCCGGGGACTCGCATCCCGCCTTCCCAGGTTGTTCCTTTGCCTCCTCTCAGCAGGCCAGCGGAGCCGCCATCTTGCTTGAAGGGGAGCCAGGGGCCGTTGTCACTGGTGAACACGACAAGGGTGTCGCGGCTCTTGTCCTTCTTCACAGCGGCCAGAATCTTGCCTACGCTCCAGTCGATCTCCTGGATCACATCGCCGTAAAGCCCGCGCTGAGATCGCCCTTTGAATCCGCCGCCCGCATAGAGCGGGATGTGCGGCATCGAGTACGGCACGTAAGCGAAGAACGGATCGCCCTCAGCTCCGTCAATAAACTCGACTACCTCTTCAGTTGCCCGACGGGTCAGCATGCCCTGGTCGTCGCCGATGCGGTGCACGCTGTATCCGACCAGCTCAGAGTCTGTTCCGCTGTACGGCCCCTCAACGATCGGCAGCTTCCCGTAGTCGCGGATGTTCCGCATGTCGTTGCTGTAAGGTACGCCCCAGTACTTGTCGAAGCCATGCGACAGAGGGAGACGGGACATGTCCATCCCGTTGTTCTTGTTCGGCCAGCCCAGGTGCCACTTGCCAAAGATGCCTGTCCGATAGCCTTCTTCTTTAAGGCCCTCTGCAATCGTGACCTCTTTCACGTGGATCCCCTTCACGCTCGGCGGGAAGAGGACGCCGCCTTCATCCAGACCTGACCTGCGTGGTTCGCGGCCAGTCAGCAGCGCATACCGACTGGGAGTGCAGACGGGGTTGCCGCTGTAGAAGGATGTGAAGTGCATCCCCTCGGCAGCCATCTGGTCGAGATTCGGGGTCCGGATCGTGGGATGTCCGTTGAACCCAAAGTCGCCGTAGCCGGCGTCATCGCAGAAGATGATGACGATGTTCGGCTTCAGCGCTGTGCTGGCCAGGGCAAAACCAGCGATCGCAGAGATCATGCAGATATTCTGCACGATCCTCTGCGATCAAAGTTCGTGTGGTTATCTCAGAACCACTTCTTGCCGCCGACGACGTATTCGGCTTCGAATGCTTCGTCAGTTTTGGTCAGGTAGATGATTCCTTCGATGAGTGGAATCAATCCGAAGGCACCGAAGCAGATGACGATGCGTATGATCCCGCCGGTCACGTCGCCCATATAGAATCGGTGGACTCCAAGATAGCCCAAGAAAATTGCCAGAAGCGCTGCAACAACGCGGTTTTTTGATCCAGGTTCGCTCATTTACGTTCCTCAAGGTGACTGACGAAGAGCACTGCCAATAAAGTGCCCCTTTTTGTGGGGACTCGTCGCTAAACTTCTCCGTCGACCATATCGAATAGCCTCGGCAGCACCTTGTCCGCCTGCGTTCGGAGCGCGCAATGGTCGAACTCGCTGTCCACCCAAGCCTCCATGTGCGGCACCATGTCGACCGTCTCTAGCGAGAACTCACGCCAGACATACATGTCTTCGTGGTACACGGCGCAGGCTGTGGGCACTTCGTTCCGCTTAAGCTGCTCGACGTCGTAGAGAGCTGGCCAGTCAGTTTTGGCAGCCAGAATGTCAGCGGCTCTCTGCAGCGGCTTCAGCGTGTCGAACTCGTTGAACATCCACCTGCCGATCATCTCGCCCATGAAATGGAAGTCGTCCGTTCCCTCGAATTCTGGGTATTTCTTGCGAACTCGATCAGCCGACCAGTCAGAGGCAAAGCCCTGACAGTAGATCGCTTCGTGGAGGATCGCAAATATGGGGCCGCTGTCGAAGTTGAACCGGTTGTGTGCAGCGGTGAGGAAAGCGTGTGACAGTTCTCCCTTTTCGGGGCCGTCTATTGAAGCCAGCTCCAGCAGATAGTGCAGCGATGCTGCCCCCTCACTCATGCCGAAGTCCATGCCAAGCTGGCGGAGGCGGTTGACGGTGAACCTGTCGCCGTTCGGCAGGCGGACATCGTGGTACTCCAGATACTTGGCAATGTCCGCGACGATCTGCCTGTCTTCTGGGAATCGCTCGAAGTACTTCTTGTTCTTGCGAATGACGGTCTTGTGCGTCGCATGGTAGACATCATCGATGTGCCGCGTCACCGAGGGCACTCCGCCAGTGATATAAGCCGCCGATAACCCTTCGGGGGCGAAGGAGAGGTAGTTCAGCATGCAGAAACCGCCGAAGCTTTGGCCGAGCGCGGACCACTTCCTGCCGCCAATCAGCTCTTTCCGGATCGTCTCGCAGTCGCGGACAATGTTGTCCGCTCGAAAGTGAGATAGATAAGCCGCCTGCTCCTCCGGATTCATCCCGGAGAGTGTCTGGAACGATATCGGCGACGACAGGCCGACGCCCCGCTGATCCAGCAGGAGAACCCGGAACCGCTCGGTCGCCTTCTTAATCCAGTTCTCCTTGCCCTGCGGCCTTGGAGACAATCCACCGGGACCACCCTGAAGAAAGACGAGCCACGGCAGGTCCTCATCCTTTCGCTTGAGATCCACAACCTCTCTGGCAAAGACAGAGATCTTTGCACCGCTCGGGTCGGCGTAGTCGAGTGGCACGCCGAATCGGTGGTTGGTCAGCTCCAGGCCGGGCATCCAGAAACTCGTGGAAGACATTGCTGTGATTCTATCCTCCTAGCCGCTGTGCGAGCTCTGTGAAACCAGCAGCATGCAGCCTGCATTACAGACACGATGGAAGGCGAGAACGTGAAGATCACTCTCTATAAGTTCACGGGATGGCAGGGGATTCTCAAGATCCCGGAGAGCTGGTGCCGCGAGTGCGACCTGCTGGTGCGTGCAACTGAGCGGGCTATCGAGTCTAGCGGACGCACTGCAGACTTCAACGTCAAGCCGTGGTTTCTATGGTTCTGGAAGCCGCTGTTTCAGCACAAGGCGATGCACGCTCCCATCCTTGTCGTCGATGGAAAGCTCGTAAGCCAGGGGATCGTGCCAGCTGACAGCGAGATAGAATCTGCGATCACTGGTGCACCATGAGCCACTCACTGAAAAAGCAGTGGATGCTGTTCGGGATAGCGATGGCCAAGCTCTTCCCTTTCCTGCATAAGTCCAAGATGGCTGTCGGGGATGCGATGGTCCTCTCCTGCACTCTCACGATGCCGACTATGCTCGATGGCACAGATTGGCCGGGCGGGAAGAGACCGCTGCTCGTTATGTTCCGCGCTCCCAAGGACATGACCGGAGGCGAGCTCTGGGTCGCTCCGCCGAAGCCCGATGGCACAGCCCCGGAGAGAGACGCATTCAAGAAAATGGACCTGCCGCCGATGCCCCTGCTGGGCGGCGCGGCGTTCATTTTCGTCACAGACAACTACGATAAGCGCCTCTGGTACATCGTCCGCTGCGAGGGGAACAACCGTGTCCAGGAGGCAGATCCAGTGCTCAGCAAAATAAACGTCGGCCCGAGCGGTTTCTCAACGGAGTTCGTCGCTCCAGACGAAGACCTCCCCACCACATTTGGCTGGGAGGAGGCGCCGAATCCAGACCACTGGATCCACTTCCTAGTGGTCTCACAGGGCGAGAATCTGCTCAGTGGGATCTACACGCGCCACACAGAATGGACGTTCGGCCAGTTCGGCGACCTGCCTTACTACATCCACGACCCGATGCGCACAGAGAAGATGAAGCCCGGCCAGACCTATGAGCTGATGTATCACGCCGTGGACAACGACGGCTGGGTCTCGATGTCCTGCATGCGGCAGTTCAGCACGTAGCCCTGCTGGGCCATTGGAGCCTGTGGCTCCGGTGGGCGGATATCCGCTCAGGTACCATCGTGCCCTCCGAGTGGGGCTATAGCTCAGTTGGGAGAGCGCTTCCATGGCATGGAAGAGGTCAGGGGTTCGAGCCCCCTTAGCTCCACCACTCCCTTTTACTTCTGGACCATTTTTTGGCCCCAGAGCGCCTGTTTGAGCCTGAAAACGGCTTGACCCGCAACATTACTGGGGTCTTCAAACTCCTGTGTAATTACCAGTAACGGCATCCGCAGTTGTGCCCCGATACATGGGCTACAGCCATGTTTACTGTCGCCGCTGCCGCAGCGCTTGTCTCTACCGGGACTGTGCTCTACGTTTCCCCTTCCGGGAACGACAGCTGGTCTGGTTCATCCAGATCATATGTCTCCGGAGGTACGGGGCCGCTGAAGACGATTCAAGCCGCCGCCGATAAGCTCGCCCTCGGATCAGGGGGCGGTGAAATCGTGCTCCTGTCTGGTCGCCACGTGCTTGACAGCACCGTGATGCTCGGGCCGGATGTATCCGGCACTTCCAGCTACCCAACCGTCATCCGTGCAGATTCTGCGGATGTCGTCGTTGCCGGCAGCGAAGAGCTGAGCAACTGGCGCGCACTCGAATTTGGCGATCTGGGATTCCTGCCAACGGAGGCTCGGTCACAGATTCTCTATCACGATTTGGGTGACTGGGGCTCAAGCCTGCCGGAGCGAACACACCAGACCTGGAACTACCGCATCGGCACGAAGATGGTCTACCCGACCGTCTATCAGAACGGCGATCTCCTCACCGAAGCCCGCTGGCCCAACCAGGGCTACACGCAGGTCACGAGCGTCGATGCTGACAATGAGCCGGGCAAGCCCCGCTTCCGTGGAAACCTCGACGGAATGCGGACCCCCGCGGGAGCTGAAGGTGTGTGGCTGATCGGCGGCATCAACCACCGAAAGTGGGTTCAGTATCACGAGCCGCTGAAGTTTGCTGATCCGGCAACAGGCCGAGTTGAGCTCGATCTGCCGCTGCCGCACCACCTTGATGGAGCGCGACAGCCAGAGGCTGGTCAGTGGCCTGGACGGTTCTACATCACCAACTCAGCTTATGAGCTGGACGCACCCGGCGAGTATTTCATCGACCGAGTAAACAACCGGCTCTACCTCTACCCAGAGGCAGGCGATGCAAACATCGCTATCGCCACGGCGACAGGACCTCTCTTCCAGATGGACGACACTTCCTGGGTCGAGCTCGAAGGCTTCACGCTTGAGGGCGGTCAGTCCGACGGTGTTGTGATGAACAACGCGTTCGACTGTGGCGTCACTAATCTGACGGTTCAGGCAATCGCGGGCCAGGGCGCGATCATCAACGGCGGAGCTGCCAACACGATTCAGGACTCAACGTTCCGAGAGATCGGTGAGGGCGGAGTCATCGCCTCAGGCGGCGATCAGATGAAGCTGCAGCACTCGCAGCATCTGATCTCGAACTGCCTCTTTGACGAAGTCGGCCAAATGGTCAGCTTCTACCGGCCAGGCGTCTTCCTGAAAGGTGCTGGCACGACCGTACAGCAGTCGACCATCCGTGGCCACAGCCATGCAGCCATCATCTTTGACGGTGCAGAGCATGTTATGGACAGCCTGCTCATCGAAGACGTCTGCCGTGAGGCTGGCGACTCATCAGCGATCTACGGCTGGGCTGACATCTTGAGTCAGGGCAACGTGATCTCCAGGAGCGTCATCCGAGGCGTGAGAAGCCAAGTCAACTCGCGATACCCGATCTATGGCGTCTATCTGGACGGCTCTCGATCCGGCACACGACTCGATTCGGTTCTCTTTGAGGACTGCGATACGGCCATCAACACAGGCTCCGGATTCGGCACGCTCATTGACGGCATCGGACTTGACAACTGCACACGCGGCGTCATGGTTCAGAGCCACGCAGGCCTCTACGACGAAGCGGCTGACGCTCGGGACAAGGGTGCTCAGTACAACCCGTGGACCAAGTACACGCAGCTTCAAAACCTGCTCTCCGGCTACAAGCCGTGGAACCTGAGTGTGACGACTTTGATCGTCGATGGCGTCACACAGCCGATCGTCCGATATGACTCTGACCAGACGCGAGTCTCGATTGAGGATCCGACGAATCTCAGCGACGTTGAGGGCTCCGGTTCGGGAACTGGTGATACGGGTGACACCGGCGACACGGGAACCGGGGACACGGGTGACACCGGCGACACGGGAACCGGCGACACGGGTGACACGGGTGACACCGGCGATACGGGTACCGGCGACACGGGTGACACCGGCGATACTGGCACTGGCGACACCGGCGGCACCGATGGCGGCGGAAAAATCGGCAAAGGTGGGAAAGGTGGAGGCCTCGGCCTCGGTCATGACAAGACCGAAAAAGGCGGCGGCAAAGGCGGCAAGATGACTCGATCTCAGAGCCCCCTGTCAGCTTTCCGACCACAGACCCTTGGGCACACGGCATACGCCTCTGAACCCGGTGGGGCCACGATGCTCGAAGCACTCGGCCTGGACAACGTCCAGATCGGCTCGACACGCGGCTGATCTCTCAGCGACAGCGGCTAATAG
>JALGYA010000058.1 GCA_029824475.1 Fimbriimonadia bacterium
CTGTCAGCCTCGCGGACCTCTATTCCGGCGGACTGCGATTCTCTGCGGCAGTCAAAGGGCTCTTGGCGGCTGCTTTGTTCGCTCAAGATGGATCCAACCTAAGCTTCTATCTGTCACCAGTTTTCAGCGCAAATGACGACGAGCCAAGCCAGATTCTCAGGTCCTATTTTCTGGGCATTTTCTCTTGTCTCCTCATCATTGCGGTGATGATCAGAATGAGCGTTGTCGGCTGGCCCTGGGTCTCTCGGGATCAGCCGGAAGGAGACTTCATTGCCCCAATCGTTTCGTACTCGGTCCTAGCCGCGGGGCTATCACTGCCATGGATCGCAAATCCATATGTGCTCGCCGTCCTGACAACTTTGGCCCTGCTCATCGGCACTAGCCCCCAGCCGATTGCGAACCTGATCCGAAAGCTCCTCACGTTCTGCAGGCCAAAGAGAGAAACCAGCCCCATCGACTAAACAAACCTCCGTTTTTCCTGATTTCCCGTAGACTAAACGGGTGGAAGAGAGAAACCAAATAGGCGTCTGGCTCAGCAGGCTTGCGGGAGCGTATCTGCTGATACACGGCTTGGCGAGCCTTTTCATGCGGCTCCTCGCCCAGTGGCGATTCACGGGCAGCGGATCAGAGACTGCGATGGGGTTCCCGCGTAGATACATTCTTATGCCGTACTGGATGTGGATCGTTCTGGCTGTGCTGGGGCTGATCCTGTTTCTCAACGCCAAGCGTTTTGGAAAACTCCCCCAGATTGACTCTAAGGTGCTGGATTTGTCTATGCCTGTGATGGGTGTGATGGTCCTGTTTGGAGCGACCAAACTCTTCACTGGCATTGCCCATCTCCCCGGCCTCTTGTATTCTGAGCCGCCACACCTTGCCTTCAGCAATTTTGGAATTGCCGATCTCGCGTTCGGCCTCGTGCTTCTCGGCATGGCTCCTGGCCTTTCAAGATGCTGCAGGGCCGTCAGTATTGCGGGGCTTTACTTAGGCTCACTCCGCTTCACCGCCATCAAGAGTGGCCTCTTGATGGCCGCTTGGTACCTTCAAGCGGAAAGCACCTCATCTGTCACGCTGTACGACTCGTTGTCCAAGATTGAATCATCCTGGCCTAGCATGCTTACCGACTCAATCTCAATGGGCCTGCTATCGATGCTGGTCATTCTCGGCGCGATGATCTGGCTGAGCGTCAAGGGCTGGCCTCGTGTGACAAAAGGCCAGCCCGATGGAGATACGCTCTCTCCAATCGTTTCGTATTCGGCCCTAACGGCGGCCTTCACCAGCGCATGGATCGGCTTCCATCCGACAGTGATCATCATTCTCACAGTCGTAATTCTGCTGCTCGGGAGCTATCCCCAGCCGGTCGCGAATCTCATCCGCAAGCTGCATTCGCAGCTTGAGCCGAAGGCTGAAGCCTAGCTCCTGTAGACCTCAACCTCAAACAGCGAAACCTGCCCCGGATTGCCCGTCTTGTCGAAGACAAGCCGGACGTACCGCGCTCTGTGCGATGCCATCACGATGTCATCCACAGCACGCCCTGGGCCGCGCATTGTGACCAGGTCCTTCCAGCCTTCGCCATCAGATGAGAGCTGAACCTTGTAGCTCCGCCCCTCAAAACTAGGCGCCCAGCGCAGCTTGACTCTTCCGATCTCGCGGCTCAGCCCCAGATCAACCGTGATGGAGGGACCAGCCTTGGAGTCAGCGAACCAACGCGATGCTGCCCTTCCATCCGTCACCTGTGCAGCACCAAAGTGCCCTTCCGGCCGATGCGATGCTGTCGCAGACTTTCCAAACGCAAGATTGCCGGGCCGCTCAACGATCTGCGGCGGGTCGAATTCAACGCCAGGCCCGTCGCCAAGCTTCACAAAATCAGCCTCAAAGTCAGCATAAGCCCGATTCCCTTCGCTCGGCCCTGCCCACAGCTTCTCAGCAACGGTCGGCATAGCTGGCAGCACGAGGTCGTGCACGTCTTCCTCTGTGTACGGCCACTCCGTTTTGTCGTTCCAGACACAGAACATTCCACCCAGAATCGCGGGTGAGCCGTACTCGAATGAGCCGCTGTTGCCGAAGACGTTTGGCAGCCACTTTTCATACAGGAACTTCGTGTTCAGGTACTGATAGTAGTAGCCCGCGAACGGCACAATGTAGAGGTATCCGTCGTGCGTGTTGATCAGCTTGTAGCCTTCGTCAACCGCATCCTTGGGGTCGTGGTAGCCGGGGTACCAGAGGTGGACGGTGATGTCACGATCGACGCCCTCCGCGCCTCCGCCGACCTTCAGGCCGCCCCACATCCGCACCTTCTTGCCGCGCGCCTTGATGAACGCAGCCGTGGTGTTGATGTACTTCTTGTAGTCTGCGTGGTACTTGGGGTCTGAGCTGTACTCATCCGCACCGATGTGAACCGCTTCCGCCCGGAACCAGGGGATGAACTCCTCCCAGATGTCGTTGATCAGCTGCTGTGTCTGCGGCTTGCTGAGGTCGAGGTGATCCGCTCTCAAATCCTTATGGCGGGTCTCCGGCATGTACTGCGTCAGTGCCAGCGCATGTGCCGGGGCATCGATCTCAGGAGTGACAATGATTGAGCGGGCATCCGCGAGATCCTGCAGGTCTTGAATCTGCTCGTAGGAGTAGGCGCCGTCCTTGGAAGTGAGCCCAGGGTGCTTCTTGCTGACCAGTCTGAATCCGGAATACGCGTTCTGCCAATCTTCGGCCAGCGCGATCGAGTTGTCGTTCAGGTGGAGCTGGAAGTCATTCATCTTGTACCAGCTCATAAACTTCACGTAGCGATCGAGGAATGACTTGGTGAAGAACTTGCGACCCGTATCGAGCATGAAGCCGCGCTCCTCGTGGTCTGGGTAGTCATTGCCTCGGCCCTTGGGCAGTCGAGCCTCTCCGTCGAGCAGCAGCATCTGCATGAGGCTGCGTGTGCCGTAAAAAACTCCCGTCGCCGTGCGCGCACGAATCACCGCGGTCGTTCGGATGCTGTAGGTGTAGCCCTCCTTCCCTATCTCGTCTGAAATCGGGAACACATCCAGGAAGATGTCGCCCACCTCGGGATTCGCTGCGTCAGCGATCTCGAGCGACAGTCCAGCGATCTCCTTGATGTCCTGCTGGACGATCTTAGCAGCGGCCATCAGGGCTTCTTTGTCCTCGGTCGAAACGACGATCCGCGTGTCCTTGGTCAGCTGGAAATGCCCCTCGCCGCCCTGCCATTGCTTGAGCGTCGGGATGACGCCCGGCTTCGGATTCACTTGGCCCAGGCTGAGGACAGCCATTAGCACGAACATCAGGAGAAGAGAGCAGCGAAGCATCGCAGACATTATGCCTTCAATAATCAGCTAGCATGGGTCAGCAGCCATGTCGAACCAGCCGAACATCATCCTGATCAGCACCGACCAGCAGCGCTGGGACACGATGCCGCCGCACAAGCCGGCCTGGCTGCGAACGCCCCACCTGGATGACATCCGAAGGCAAGGCATTCAGTTCACACGCGCCTACACTGACAGCCCAATCTGCGTGGCGAGCCGGACCTCGATCATGACGGGCAAGACCGTGTTCGAGCACGGCATGTTCAGCAACGGCAACACCTCGGAAGTCATGGGTCACACAGAGACCCTGCCCGGCCAGCTGAAACAGCTCGGGTACCAGACAGCAGCGATCGGCAAGATGCACTTCGGGCCGGAACGATGCCGCCACGGCTTCGATGAGATGATCCTCCCCTCCGACTACTACAAGGAGATGGAGCGGTCCGGCAGCCCTCTCCAGCCGATGCGCCACGGCCTTGGCCAGAACGAATTGATGCCCGGCATGGCCACAGTCCCAGAAGCACAGACGCTGACAAGCTGGACGGCAGAGCAGTGCGTCCAGTACATTCTTGAGAGGCGAGATCCCACCCAGCCCTTCTTCATGTGGTGCAGCTTCAGCAAGCCCCACCCACCGCTCGATCCGCCGGAACCGTACTACTCGATGTATCGCAACTGCGAGATGCCTGAGCCCGTGATCGGAGACTGGGCGACTCCAGACAAGGCGCCTCCCGGCTTCATCCGGCCGCAGAAGCAGTGGTCGAACGACATCATTCCGCCGGAGATTCTGAAGGAGGCAAAGTCCGCCTATTACGGCCTAATCACCCACTGCGACTACGCAATGGGACGCATCTTCGCCGCGCTGCAGGACCTCGATCTGTTCGGCGAGACGCTGATCATCTTCGTGAGTGATCACGGCGAGTATCTGGGCGACCATCTGGCTGGATGCAAGGTGTTCTTCCACGAGCAGTCGGCGGCGATCCCCATGATCGTGCGAACGCCCAGATCCTGGGGCAGCGAACACTCAGGCACGACAGATGACGGCTTCGCCCTGCTTGCCGACATCATGCCGACAATTCTTGAGGCGGCAGGCGGAACGCCTGCCGACGATATCACTGGCAAAAGCCTGCTCCCAGGCCGCGGCGAACGGCGGAAACGCGTCGTTGCTGCTGGCAGAACTCGCGAGGAGCCATCCGTCCTCTGCTTGATGGAAGGCGACTGGAAATATCACTACTGGCCTGAAGGCGCGGTGGAACAGCTGTTCAACGTCGCCGACGATCCTTATGAAGCCCGAGATCTCTCATCGGATAATCCAGACAAGTGCGCGGAAATGAAGGCCGCCCTGACTGATGAATTGAAGATCAGAGACAACGTTGGTCTTGAGAACGGTGAGCTGCAGTCACGACCTGTCGACATGGAATCAGACAGGGAGCTCCGCGCCCAGTTCTGGGCGGGCTACCACACGGAGTGGTTCGAGCTCGACGTCCGGCACTAGTCCTTCGCGCCGGCTCGATCTCTCGAGATCCTGTGATTCCAGCCACTGAGAACGAGCTTCTCGTCACAGTGCTGGCATCCCGGCTCGACGATGTCGTCACCGGCGTACATCTGGACAAGCACGGTCTTCCTGAGTCGATCTGAAGAGTTGGGCTTGGATCCATGCAGCAGGAAGTAGTGGAAGAACACAACGTCCCCTGGCTGGGCCTCCAAGGCTACGGATCCCTCCAGCGGATACTTCGCGAGCACTGGATGCTCCGACTGCCCGTGTGAATCTTCCACTCTGCCGAGCTTATGTGTCCCCGGATAGACCCGGAAGCACCCCATCTCATCAACAGCTTCAGACATGTGAATCACGCCGGCCATCATCGTGTCCTTTTCCGTCGGGAAGTACGGGTAGTCCTGGTGCATCGGGAATGCCGCTCCCCTCTCGCCCGGCTTCTGGAACAGCTTGGTGTGGTGGAGGACGATGTCGTTGCCGAGGATTTCCCGGACCGGACTCAAGAAAGGCTCATGGGTCAAGGCCCTCATCCACGCCGCTGAATACTGCTGCACATTGTGCGTGTGCCAGAGGAACGCCCCCTCCTTGCTGATCGACTTCGCGCCTTCCCAGATCGTGCGGACCTCGTCGCCTGAAGCATCGAGCTGCTTGATTATCCGATCAAAGTCAGCCTGCATTTCGGCGAGAAAGTCACCCGTAAAAACCCCGCGACACACGACGTAGCCGTCACGCTCGAAATCCTCTCTGATGCCCATGCACTGATCTTACTCAGGTCAGGCGCTCAGCAGGTTCGGAGCATTGAACTCGCTGAAGTCGTCGTAGTGGGTTGTACGGTTGCGACCAGCCCGCTTGGAGGCGTAGAGCGCGTTATCAGACTGTTCGATCAGGCGACGAACATCGAGTCCCGCGCTGGTCAGAGTTGCCACTCCCACCGAGACCGTGACCCGACGATGAGGCCACCGTCTATTCTCGATCGCGTGCCGGTAATCCTCTGCGCGGCGGAATGCGTCGTGGGATGACTTACCGGGCAGAACGACGGCGAACTCCTCTCCGCCATACCGCGCCAAAAAGTCCCCTGGCTGCGCCGCCTCTCTCAGGACCTCTGCGAGCAAGGTCAGAATTTTATCGCCAGCGACATGCCCGAATTCGTCATTCAACTCCTTGAAGTGGTCGACATCCATCATCAACAGCGACAGCGGTTGATTCTCAGCAAGGGCAGCTGCTCTGGCGTCCTCCAGATAGTCGTGGAATGACCTGTGATTGTGCAGCCCCGTCAGGCCGTCAGTCAGGCTGAGGGTCGCCAAGTTTTCGTTGATCGCCCCGAGATCGATGTAGGCAGCTTCAAGCTCTTCAGTTCGCGCCTGAAGTTCAATCCTCGATTGCTGTGCTTCGACCGCGTACTTCTCGCTCTGCTCTTGGTCGATCTTGCGGGCTGTGACGTCCTGGACAACGAACATCGCATGCGTGCATCGGCCGTCTTCGCCAAACTCGAATGGGCAGGAACGCCAGGAGTACCATCTGACTTCGCTGCCACCGGTCAGCATTCTGCACTCGATTTCGCCCTGGACAGGCTCTCGCAGTCTTCTCAACCGCTGCAGATGCTGCATCAGCATCAGGCGGTCGCCATCGTGAACCAGCTCTCTCAGATGAGCCGAGTCGATCTGCTGGGGCTCCATCGATTCTAAGCTAAGTTCAGCGTAGATTGAGCGGTTCTCATAGACGACTCTGTGCCGATCAAGGTCATACACGAGGACAAGGTCGGGAGACGACTCTGAGAGCCTCTCTGTGAGGTGGCGGCGGCTCCGCTGCTCATCCTCAGCCGATCGTTTGGCCGTAATATCCTGCTGCGTCCCAACAAGGCGCAGCGGTTTGCCGGACATGTCACGGGCTACCACAGTTCCTCTTGAGACCAGCCAGATCCAGTCACCGGCTTTTCTCCGGACGCGATGCTCGCTCTCGTAATACGGGGTCCGGCCGTCCAGGTGGTCATTGAGCACGCTGATCACCTGCGGTCGGTCGTCAGGATGGAGTGACGCCTTCCAGAGTTCTACGCCAAAGCCCTCGACCTCCTTAGGCTCCCAGCCGAGCATCTCTGCCCAGCGAGGGTTTACGGTGAACGTGTCTTTGAGCAGATCCCAGTCCCAAACTCCGAGGCCGGTTGATCTCACAGCAAGTTCGAGGGTTTTTCTGCTCTCCAGCAGCTGATCGATCAGGGCCCCTTCAGAGAAGACTCTGACTGCAGCGAGGAAGCCGGGCGCACCGTCATCGAGCACAATGGGAGCTGCTTCTAATTCAAACCTTGTTGCTTCTTCCCCTGGGTTTCGGTTGGCCTCAACAGTAATCACTCCAGACCTCATGCAGCTCGCTCTCGCCCACTCGAGCAGCCGGCCCCGATCATCAGGATGGATCGCCTGCTGCCAGCCCATACCGAGGGCAGCATCTGGCGCCAGCTGGAAGTGCTGGAGAAGCCAACCGCTAATGCACAAACAGGCCCCCGTCTCGCCTACCGCGAGAAGGGGCGCCGGAGCATCTGCGACCCAGCGGAGCGAGCTTCCGCCCGCACCACTTCCGTGTAAACCTAGTTTTGCCATCCTGTCCCACTATGTTTGGTCCATGTTTCACGAGAATTCATACAGGTTCGAGCCCGCTTCCCCGTATATGTGCCGGAGATTCGGTCAGACCTGCTGCAATTACCGGGGTGTTGTAGACGCGGTGATGCGAAGCCGTGGTCATGTAGAATCTGCGCGGATCAGAGGAAATTTGAGGTGAGAAATGTCGAGATTGGAAGAGGCTGGCTCCGCGCATCCTGCGCAGCCGCTACGGTCTGCCTGGTGGTGCCGCTGATGGCTCAAATGAAGCCAGCACATGGCATGGTGATTTGGGACACGCAGTCTGCTGCCAAAGGCGCTGAAGCTCCGGTGAACGGAGTGGATGGCAAGGGTTGGGCTTCAGCCTATCCCGTCGGCAACGGCCGTCTCGGGGCAATGGTGTTTGGCGGGTCGACTCACGAGCGACTGCAGCTCAATGACGACACGATCTGGGCCGGCCCTCCGTATCCTGAGCTCAAAGATGATGCAGGGCATTGGATCGATGAGGCTCGGAAGCTGTTCTTTGCGGGCAAGCCAGTAGAGGGGCAAAATCTCCTCGGCAAGAACCTCATGCCCGCCCGGATTTCACCGCGCAGCTACCAGCTGCTCGGCGATCTTGAGATTGCGATGGCAGGCGCTGCGGACGCTGTCAGCTCGATGGAACTCACGGATTGGAAAGTTGGGCCTGCGGCCAAAGCTGCCGCCAGGAACTACCTTCAGCCAGACTTTGACGACTCGAAGTGGCCAACCCTCGATGGAGGCTCGCGAGGAATCGGCACCAATGAGACGATCGTCTTTCGATCCACTTTCAGCCTCAGCCAGGAGGAAATCAGCTCCGGCCTCGGCCTCCTTAGTGTCTCACCCATTGATGACTCATCTGTCATTTACGTTAACGGACAAGAAGTTGGCAAGACTTCTAACTGGCAGCAGGCCTATGAATTTGATGTTCGCAATCAGCTGACGTCCGGAAAGAACGTCATCGCCATCGCCGCCCACAACGTCGGCGGCGCAGGCAGCATGGCCGCGAGCGTCAAGCTTGAAAAGTCCTCGGGCGACACTGATCACTACCGCGACCTTGACCTGGACACTGCCATCGCCACGACGATCTTCACGCACAACGGCGCTAGGTTCCGACGAGAGGTCTTCGCCACAGCCGTCGATGACGTTGTCGCCGTCAGAATCACAACGGACAAGCCAGGAGCGATCAGCTTCAGCTTGAGCCTAAGCAGACCCGATTCTTCGACCACAACGGCTGCGGGCAGCCGCCTCACCATGACCGGCCAAGCCCAGCACAACGGCAAACACCTGGGAGTCAAGTTCGCCTCTATTGCTGACGTCCACACGGTGGGCGGAACTGTTGAAGCAGTGAGTGACCAGATCTTTGTAAACGGGGCCAAGACCGCTGTTATCCTGCTGAGCTCTTCAACGGACTACAACTTCGCAGACCCTGCAAAACCGCTCAGCCATAACCTTGAAAACGACTGCGCGGCAACAATAAACAAGGCTCTCAAAAAGTCATACACAAAGCTCAAGGCGGACCACATTGCTGATCATCAGGAGCTGTTCCGAAGGTGCACGTTGGACCTCGGCCCAAGCCCTGATCTTCCCACAGCCGAGCGGCTAAAGAACATCCGCAGCGGCACAATAGACCCTGCCCTTCACGCCCTCTACTTCCAGTTCGGCCGATATCTGCTCATCGCATCCTCAAGGCCAGACACGATGCCGGCGAATCTTCAGGGCATCTGGTCTCACCACTTGGAGGCTCCATGGAACGCTGACTACCACGTCAACATCAACATGCAGATGAACTATTGGCCAGCGGAAGTCACGGGCCTCAGTGAATGCCACGAGCCGTTCTTCGACTTCATCGACCAGCTGGTCGAACCGGGCCGGAAGGCTGCTGCGCAGTTCGGATGCCGGGGCGTCGTCTACGGGCACACCACAGACGCGTGGCAGTACACATCGATCTTCGGCTTCCCCATTTACGGCGGCTGGATATCTGGCCACGGCTGGAACACGTCGCACTACATGGAGCGCTGGTATTTCACCGGCGACAAAGCGTTCCTGAGGGATCGCACTTACCCAATCCTCAAGTCAGCCGCAGAGTTCTTCGTAGACTGGCTGGTCGAGGATCCAAAGACCGGCCTGCTCGTCTCCGGACCGACCACATCACCTGAGAACACTTACAAGCTGAACGGCGTTGTCGCCAGCATGTCGATGGGTCCGGCTATGGACCAGCAGATCATCAAACAGGTCTACGAAAACCTGCTGGAGGCAGCTGACGTGCTCGACATTGAAGAGCCCCTTCTCAATGAAGTTCGGGCGTCACTAGCAAAGCTCTCTCCCACACAGATCGCCTCTGATGGCCGCATCATGGAGTGGGCTGAAGAGTGGGAAGAGAACGAGCCTGGACACCGACATATGTCACACGTGTACGGCCTGCACCCAGCCCCTCTGTTCACGAAGACAAAGACGCCTGAGCTTTATGAGGCAGCGAAGAAGTCGATAGACGGCAGGCTGGCGAAAGGCGGTGGTCACACAGGCTGGTCGCGGGCCTGGATCATCAACTTCATGGCCCGGCTCCAGGACTCCCATGCTGCGTTCGAGAACATCCAGGCTCTGCTCGCCAAGTCCACGCATCCCAACATGTTCGACAACCACCCGCCCTTCCAAATCGATGGAAACTTCGGCGGCACAGCAGGCATGGCTGAGATGCTGATCCAGAGTCATGAAGGCCACATCAACCTCCTCCCGACACTCCCAGCCGAATGGGCAGACGGCAGCGTTGAGGGCCTGCGTGCTCGGGGTGGATTTGAGGTTGATATCGACTGGAAGGACGGCAAGCTCACGTCGTCCACGATCACGTCCATCAACGGCGGCACGCTAAAAGTGCAGCTGAAGCCGGACTGGTCAATCACCGTTAACGGCCAGGTGTACGCAGGGCCATCTCTCGCAACACTCAACTTGGCAAAGAATGCCAAAGTAACAATCAAGGCGAACCGATGAAGAAGTCCTCGATCCTTCGACCTGTCACAGCCGCGTCAGCAATCGCTGCCGGCATTTTCGCCGCATCCTGCGGTGGAGTCTCCGTGCCAACCTTCGGCACGACCTGCGGGCTCGATTTCAAGTCCCCCAACTACGCAGCTGACACTGACCAGTCGACGGGCAAGGCGAACACGCTCAGGTGGTGGGATGAGTTTCCAGTCTCCGTCTGGTTCGGCAGTTCTGCAACCTATGACCCAAGCGGGGCCAACATCAACTCAACCGATGTGATCACCGCTGGGATTGTGCGCTGGGTGACAGCGACGGGTGGAAGACTCCAGCTTTCTGAGGCGAGCTCCGAAGATAGTGCGGACATCACAATCGACGTTGTCATTCTGAGCTCCAAACCCAGCACTCTGGCGACGACCATCGCAACCGTAGTTACGAGCACAGGCCGCGTCACCAAGGGGCGCATCACGCTCTATGTCTGGAACGGCATGAGCCAGCAGGAGTTTGCCGAGGGGTTCAAGGCGACGGCCGGACACGAGATGGGGCACGCACTCTATCTGGGCGGCCACAGCAATCAGAGCGCGGATCTGATGTACTTCTCCAAACCGAGCAACGTGGACAAGAATGTCAGCACACGCGACTTCAACACGCTTGAAACCGCCTACTGCGGGCTCTACATCACACGTAGTCCAGCCTCGCGTGAAGAGGGCCCGACGCACGACGAGACGATCTGCCGACTGCCAGATGGCGGCACTGAGTCCCCATCCGACAGCGGCAAAGTTATTGTCAGCGGCTGAAGTCTAGTTCGAAGTCCGTCAGGACCGCAGCGTGGTCGCTGGGGAACTGCACCGCGTGTGAGTTGATCACGCGCGATGCTGTTGGTCGGAGCGCGGAACCCTTGGAGTAGACGTAGTCGATTCGGTACTGGAATGACGTCAAGAACTTGGGAGACCAGGTGATTCCTGGGTGCGTGACAGGGTCGGGATAGAGTGTGCGATACGTGTCTATCAACCCCACTTTTGCAGCTTCGATGCTGACCGGCCAAGGCACGACTTTGCCGTTGTGCCGATCTTTGGTCGCTTCGATGAAGTCCAGGTGCGAGCCGCTGTTGAAATCGCCCGCCATCACGTAGGGGATCTCTTCTGTGTTCGCCAGGGTCGCCTTGATCTCACTCAGGATCGTGTTCATCTCGGTGTGGCGCGACACGATTTCGCCCTCGGCGATCTCCTTCCCTGTCTTGTCTGGGTTCTTGATATCCTCACCCGTGTTCGGCAGATAGTGCAGCCAAGTCACGCCGGCTGCGATCTTCTTGCCACCGCCGACTTCCAGGTGAGCCAGGCCGTAGTTGAAGGGCCGGAACCGGTCGAATGTTTCGCCGATCGGATACTTGCTCATCACCGAGAGGTTGGTGGAGCGGAGGTAGAAATAGTAGCCGAACTCATCGGCGATTTCAGCGCCGGAACCGTATGTCTCCTGCATGCAGATGACGTCTGCGTCAGCATCTCTTAGCACGTCGAACAGCCTCTCAAAGCTGCCTTCTCCGTCCTCCTTGCCGCTGCGCCAGATATTGAACGCCATGATGCTGATGTTCCTTGGGAGTTTAGGCGGAGCCTTCTGGCCGACCTCTTCATCTGAAAGAGCTCGCGTCCAGACTTTGACTTCATCAATGCCGCCGGTCACGCCTTTCCCGACAATGAGCTGTCCTGCTCCGGCCTGTGTGCCGAGGCCTGCGAGGCTGTAGACGGCCTTCTGTTTGCCATCCAAGTAGACACGGGCTTCGTGCGGGGATTTACGGAGCACGTAAGTGAGGCGATGCCAGTCACCGGTGATCTCCTGCTTGGTCGTAGGCTCGTAATCGAAGACATACTTTCCATCTCTGGCCTGCCACGCCCAGGCGCCGTTCTCTTGGGCGTTAAGTGACCAGCCAGCGCCTTCTTCACCAAGACTGAGGATTGAGGATGGCCTTTCTGGAGCAGAGTCGAGATTCACCCAGACCTCGGCTGTGAAATCTCCTCCGAAGACATCAGGTGCGTCGATGCGGACTCCGCCGCCTCCTGGCAGAACTAGGCCCTTTCCGGAGCGGCCTTTGCCGATACGGACGGAGCCGGCAGTCCTGACACCGGGCTGATCCAGGGTGTCGAATGACCAGGAGTAGTCGGGAGCTGCCATGGCTGTCACCGCGATCAGAGCGAGCATTGTCTACTTGCCCTCCCATCGGAAAATGGCGGAAACGGGCGGGTGATCGGATCGTTCCATGTCGTCGATGCTCGTGTGCATGTCTGCTTTTTTGAGCCGCTTAGCGAGGTCAGGAGTGGTCCAGATGTAGTCGATTCGGGGCCAGTTCGCGCCTTGGAATTTGTTGAACGCATCTACGGGTGTTTTTGCCGCCCATGTGTCGATCATGCCGCTGTTCATGAGGATGCTGATCGCCTGGTAGGAGGGCTGGCCTGTGTTGTCTGCAGACCACTTGCGGACCTGCTTGTTTTCATCAAGGAACCTCGATTTCGCCAGCAGCGAGGCGTCGAGCGGGGACATGTTATTGAAGTCGCCCATCACGATCACCGGCTGGCCAGACTTCTTGGCTTCCTCAATTTTGGCCACAGTGTTCTTGGCTTCCTTGACGCGAAACGCCCAGTCTCCAGGGCTCCAGTGGGCGGTGAGGACCTGCAGGCCGCCGGTCTCTGCCCAAAGCAGGCCGTGCCACATGCCTTCTCTGACTCGCTCCTTCACGGTGA
>JALGYA010000280.1 GCA_029824475.1 Fimbriimonadia bacterium
ATGTTCAGCGCAGGGCTCTCCGAAGAAGTGCGCAAGCAGGGAGTCCTCGTCACAACAGTGATGCCGGGTCCGGCAAGAACTGAAATCTGGCCAGCCGACAGCGAATTCGACAAGTCCAAAATGATGCCGGCCTCCGCGGTATCAGAGCAGATCAGGGACCTGATCCTGATGCCGAGAGACCGAAACATCGACAAGCTGACAATCATGCCGCCCGAAGGCACGCTCTAGACAAGAACCGGCACGAACTCGTCGTACACAGGCAAGTAGAACGCCCAGTCATCGCGCTTGATGGCGTGGATGTACTGCTGCAGCGATATATAAGGCACAAACTTCGGCCTGGCCGGAGTCGTGTGCAGCTTCATGTTCGCCTGTTTCGGCGTCTTATCGCCCTTCTTCAGGTTGCACCGGCGGCAGCAGGCGACCAGGTTGTCCCAGGTGTGCGGCCCACCCATCCACCTTGGGGTGACGTGGTCGATCGTGAGGTCGCGCTTTGCCCCGCAGTATTGGCACTTGTATTTGTCCCGAGCCAGAACCGAATGGCGGGACAGGCGCAGCTGTGGCATAGGCCGACGAACCTGATAGCGCATCTTCATGACTGAAGGCGCCGTGTGGAGCCCTTCACTGGAGACGATGTCGATCTCAGCGTTGTGGATGACATCGACTTTGTCAGTGAGGATCAGCGAGAACGCGCGCCGCACATCGCAGACATTGAGCGGTTCGTAGTTCGCGTTCAGCAGGAGGACATCGGTTCTGGCCATATGCTTTTGGGCTCCTAAGCTTCGATGCCTCCATCGATATACACACAAGGGTCTGCACACCGTGGTGTGCAGACCCTTGAAGCAGGCGAAGTCCCGACCTGGGACGAGCGTATGTAGTCGTCAGTCCAGGCCGCCACGATAATCGGGCGTATCGGCTCCGTCGGTTTCGGCATGTCAACCTATAACATACAACACGTTTGGGAAGACCAAAACGCCTCATGGGCCGAGAATCGAAAAAAGTGCTCAGGGATTTGGTTCTCGCTGCGCCGGTCGTACGTCTGAACGGTAAGATCCTGTTGTGGACTTCAGGTCTGAATGGACTCGGGCCCAGGAGAATCACCCACGGAGGGGTAAGTTCCATGGAAGTGCTAAAGATTCGCGGCGGAACGCCGCTTAACGGTGAAATTGAAGTCGCGGGCAGCAAGAATGCGGCCCTCGCTCTGTTTTCGGCGACGCCGCTTATTGACGGTCCCATCACGCTGCAAAACGTCCCTGAGATTTCGGACGCTGATATCAAACTGGGCCTGCTTCGCAGCCTTGGCATCGAGGCGACTCGCGATGGCACTACGGTCTACTTGGACGGCTCAACCATTAAGAGTTGTCAGCCTGAAGACACTTCTGTCCGTCCGATTCGCACATCTTTCTATCTTCTCGGTCCGCTCTTGGCCAGATTTGGGAAGGCAGTTCTCCCAGCACCTGGCGGCTGCAAAATTGGCGCTCGCCCTGTAGATTTCCACCTCAAGGGCCTAGGGCTCATGGGCGCTGAAATCGAGATGACCGGCGGCTGCTATGTCGGAAGTGCACCGGATCTGCACGGAGCAGAGATCTATCTCGATTACCCGAGCGCTGGCGCCACTCAGCACATGATGTGCACGGCAACGCTCGCCGATGGCATCACTACGATTCAGAACGCTGCAATGGAGCCTGAAGTTGTCAGCCTCGCTGGATTCCTCAACGCCATGGGCGCACGGATCGAAGGCGCCGGATCGAGCACGATTACGATTACAGGTGTCAAGCGACTCCCCGGCGGTGAGTACCGCGTCCCTGCCGACAGAATGCAGGCCGGCACGTATCTGCTGGCAGCGGCCGCAACACAGGGAAGCGTTGCCGTGACAGGCATTCTCCCTCAGGACCAGACAGCTCTCGTCCAGAAGCTCAAGGACGCCGAAGTTGAAACAACTCAAGGCCACGACTGGGTGCGAGTGACTGCGAACGCACGACCCAAAGGCATCCGCGTCAAGACGATGCCGCACCCTGGCTTCCCGACTGATCTCCAGCAGCCGCTGGCCGCTGTATTGGCGACGGCATCCAGCCCGAGCTGGATCAGAGAGACAATTTACGAGAGTCGAATCGGCCACATCCAAGAGCTGAATCGCATGGGCGCTGATCTTCGGCTTCAGGGCGAAACGACTTTCATTGAGCCCGTTCCAAAACTCAAAGGTGCGCGAGTTGAAGCCTCTGACTTGAGAGCAGGAGCGGCCCTGGTGATCGCTGCCCTCGCCGCTGAAGGCGAGACTCAGATTACGAACATCCACTTCATCGACCGGGGTTATGCCCGGCTCGAAGAGACCCTCCGATCCCTCGGGGCTGACATCGAACGAGTCGATATCGAGGCCCCTTACAAGACCCCACAGTCGAGCACCGACAGTTGAAGCTTGTCCCTGAGATCGGCATCGACCTAGGAACCTCTAACATTCTCGTCTTCAGACGAGGGAAGGGCCTCGTGATGAACGAGCCGACGGTTGTAGCAATCAATACTCAGAATAAGCGCGTTCTGGGGATTGGCCGCGAAGCTCGGGACATGATCGGCCGCACTCCTGGCAATATCTCCGCTGTGCGTCCTCTCAACGATGGAGTGATCGCCGACTATACGGTCACCTATAAGATGCTTGAGGAGATCAGGCGGCAGACGATCGGTCCCCACCAGTTTTGGATCAAACCGACCGCATTGATCTCCGTGCCGAGCGGGGTCACGAATGTGGAGTGTCGCGCTGTCATCAAGGCAGCCCATGCTGCCGGCTTTGGCAAGGTGATGACGATCGAGGAGCCGATGGCTGCCGCGATCGGGGCCGGGCTGCCGATCGATGGTCCGCACGGCAACATGGTTGTGGACATCGGCGGTGGCACGACAGATATCGCTGTGATCAGCCTTGGCGGAATTGTGCAGTCAGAGAGTCTTCGGGTCGGCGGCACGAAGATGGACCAGGCGATTATCAAGCACATCCGCAACACGTATAGCCTCCAGATTGGTGATCAGTCTGCGGAGGACGTGAAAATGAAGATCGGCTCGGCTTATCCGCTCGAAAAGGAGACTTCCGCCTCAATTCGTGGTCGTGACCTGATCGGCGGCCTGCCAAAGACCGTAGAAGTGACCAGTCTTGAGATCCGTGAGGCGCTGAGTGAGCCGGTCAGGCAGATCGCAGAAAAGCTCTGCATTGTGCTTGAAGA
>JALGYA010000059.1 GCA_029824475.1 Fimbriimonadia bacterium
GGGTCTGATTTCGCAGCTGTGACTCCCTGCTCACCCACGCTCCAGGACTGGTCTCCATATTGGATCAGGAACACATAGCTAAGATCGCTGGCTCTGTCCCATGGCACCTTGGCTGAGTGCGTCTCATACAGCTCATCAGACAACCCACGTTCTGCGGGAATCGACTTGCCGCCTGCCTGAACGACTACCCGAGTCACGTCTCCGGCCCTCACCTTGACGTTCAGAGTCAGCAGGCCGCTATGCCAAGAGGAGGAGCTGAGACTCGTATCATGAGACACTGCCGAGCTTGTAATTAAACCGTCGCCTCGAAGCGCAGGCGCATCGTAGTCGGGCGGGACGATGAGCAGGATTGAGTTTGTATTGCCGTTGCCGTCGTCTTCATTGAGGCTGGCGTTTGGATCGACAATCCACTCGTCGCCGTTGAGCACGAACTTGTACTGGTGCCGGCCAGGTTCGATATCAAGCGTCGTGCTCCAGCGTCTTCCGCTCTCGCCCTTCGACAGACCATGAGCGGTGGAGCTCCAGCCATTGAAGGTGCCAGCGACATTTACAGTATCCAGATCCCGATCTGATGTGAATACGAATTCATGGGTTTGAGCAGCAATCACCGCAGCGGCGAGAGCAGTGAGAATCATTCAACACCTCCCTTCTGCCGAGGGCTGCTGGATCCTCGCCTCACGAGTTCACAGGGAACCACTCTTCGGGAGATCGGCGTGCCGTTCTTGCTCTCCACTCGCTTCAGCAGTATTCTGGCAGCTTGCCGAATGAGCGATTCAACGTTCAGGTCAACACTTGTGAGCCCCCCTTCGACAAGATCGCAAAGACTTGAATTGTTGAAGCTGACCAAGGCGATGTCGTCAGGAATTGACAGGCCGGCTGACCGAATGGCTGAAGCTGCGCCCACTGCCATGTGGTCATCAAGAACAACCAATCCATCAGGGCGACCAGGCTTTGAAATCAAGCCAGCAGCTGTCATTTCAGCCGCCTTGTGCCCGAAGTCAGAATGCCAGATCATGGGGGTCTGGCCAGCCTGCTGCATCGCAAAGTTGTAGCCAAGGACGCGATCACTGCTGACCTGCACATCCTTCGGTCCTGCTAGCATTCCAACCTGTCTGCACCCAGATTCCACGAGATGCAATGCCGCCATCCGCCCCGCCATAACGTTATCGTTATCGACAGAGGAGACGACGGCGCTTGCGGGGTTGCCTATGACTACAAAAGGAAATTCGTCTGCCAGGAGCCGCTCAAGCCGTGCATCGTGGGCTTCCGGTTCTACAAGAATCACACCATCAACGCGGTCAGTGCGGAGCATCTCGTCATAGATGCGTGACTGCTCTTCTGCTGTGTGCGCCAAATCAACGCAGAGGTGGAAATCACTTCCGGCCAGCACCTCGGTGATTTCAGAAATGAGGCAGGAGACGAAGGGGTCGTCGCGAAGTCCGCCTTCAGGCCGTTTCAAGACAAGGCCGATGAGGCCTGACATCTTTTTTCGGAGACTGCTGGCACGCTTGTTGAGGTGGTAATTGCTCTCTCGCATCACCACGCCCACTCGATCACGAAGCACTAAATCGACTGTCTCATCACCCGCGAGAACACGGGAGACCGTCGCTTGAGAGACCTTCGCTTTCCGAGCGATATCCAGCTGAGTTACCCTCACATTGGGCTCCTTTCGGCCACGCTTCTCAACTTTGAGAATACGTATACTGAAGCTAATCTTACGAATTAAATGCCGTTACGTCAAGCTTTCTTGAGAAAATTCTTAAAAAAGTACAGCTTCAGAAGTTCCAGCGCTTACGCTTTGCCATCCAAATCTCTGTGCTCACGATCACAAGGAAGGCTAGGATTGGCGCTGCTAGAATGGCCCACGTTAAGATCTCGTCAAGACGCGAAAAATCGTGGTACTCCCGATAGAGATAGCTTCTGGCATAGCCGACCCGATCGAGCCCGTCCAGCGCACCGTACATCAGCGGCAGCAGGCCCACCCAGCGGAGGCCCCTCGCTCTCTCGGACGGCTCCTTCCCTGCAAACCAGAAATAGACAGCCAATCCAAGCAGAGTCGGGAGACCCGCGTAGAGAGCCAAGGCTTGCGTCTCAGGTGGCGCTGGCAATACAGCCAGGCTAATGAGGCTCATATGTCTCCATTATCGGCAGGAAAAGAGGATGTGTTAAATAAAGAGAAGCCCTCGACCGCAAGGTCAAAGGCTTCTTGTCATCCCTCACAAAAAAAACGACCTAGAGGTCGTACTTCTTGCTTCCACCAGACGAATCGTCGTCTTTGCCCTGGGCGATCCTGTTGACGAAGCTCACGAGCTCCATCGGATTGAACGGTTTGGTCAAGTACATATCGGCGCCATAGTGATAGCCCTCAAACACGTCCTTGTCCTGCGCTTTCGCGGTCAACATAATGACCGGCAGCGCCTCCGTTTCGGGATCCTTCCGCAGGGTCTTTAAGACTTCAAAACCGTCCATGTACGGCATCATCACGTCAAGAACCAACAGGTCCGGCTTTTCGGCTTGGACTTTCTCAAGTCCGTCCTTGCCATCAAAGGCCGTAACCACGGTATAGCCTTGTCGCTCCAGGTTGACCTGGATAAGCCGTACGATGTGTCGTTCGTCGTCGCAGACCAAAACTTTCAGCGGCATCGATTTTTCACCAAATTCTTGACGGCATGAACCGCCGCCAAGACCCCCATCAGGGTTGGACCCCATGCTACCCCAATGGGAAGACGATGTCAAACGAGGTCGTCTGTTATGCCCTGCGGTTCAAATCTCTCCCAGGTACCCTCCGGCAAGTGAAGTTGTGCCGATTTGAGCTGCTCGACAACCCAGGGCTTATCCGTTCTGGCGTCTACCATGATCAGCGTATTTTTGAGACGGACGGACGGACGCCAGATGGAATTCATGATCAGGCCAGCGTCCGGCTCTTTCAGCCCCTCGGAGCCTGCCCATCGGTCCGAATCTACGATCAATGGCATGGCCAATCCGGAGAGTCCGACCTGCTCCACAGCTACATCAATCCGACGACGATCACAGGTCCGAATTCGGAGCTAGAGATCCCGCCCGCCGATACAGATTGGGATTTTGAAGCACGCATCTGCGCTGTCATCTCTGACCGCGGGTCGCAGATCGACCGGGCAGAGGCTCCGGAGTTCATTCTCGGCTGGACCATGATGATCAGCCTGGTCGCGACAGATGACGATGCAAGAGCCCTAAAAATGGGCGCACCTCAGGCTTGGGCAAGAGATGCCGGTGTCTTCGTCGGCCCATTCCTGGTCACTCCCGACGAACTCGGCGGTGTGGAGAAACTCGATCAGACATCCTTCCGCTGGGAGTACGAAATGAAGGTGAATGAAGATGTCATCGTCAAGGGCATTCACGATCCTAAGGTGAGCATGGCCGACCTCATCGAGCGCGCCAGCAGCAGGCACGAAGTTGTCCCAGGAGAACTCTTTGCTCTGCCGCCGCTCGAGAAGCCCCCACTCGACTTCACCGAGCTTGGCCGCCCCCTGCTCCCTAGCGACCGAGTCATCCTTGTCGCTGGCCCCCTCGGCGCACTCACAGCTAATTTTGTCTAAGAGCATTCAATGAGCATCGAAAAAACCACACTTCCAAACGGCGTCCGCATCCTGACTGAGAAGGCAGAGCACGTCGGCTCAGCCGCAATCGGACTTTGGGTTCGCACGGGCAGCTCTGATGAGCTTGAGAACGAAGCGGGCATCAGCCACTTCATCGAACACATGCTCTTCAAAGGTACGCCAAAGCGATCCGCTTCGGCCATTGCTGAAGAGATTGAAGGCAGGGGCGGCATGCTTAACGCATTCACCGACAAGCAGCTCACCTGCTACTACTGCCGCGTTCTCGAGGAGGATGTGGAGGTCGGCGTGGATGTACTTTGCGACATGCTCATCAACTCGCTCTTCGACGATGACGAACTAGAGAGAGAAAAAGGCGTTGTCATCGAAGAGATCCGAAGATCAGAGGATGAGCCCGGTGACCGGGTCCACGATCTTCACCTGCAGCGACGCTGGTCAGGTCACGCGCTTGGGCTTCCTGTAATTGGCACTAAAGAATCCGTAGCATCCTTTGACCGGGACGATCTCAAGACTTATCTTAAGAGAAGAGCCAAAGGCGGCCACGTGCTCCTCACCGCGGCCGGAGCTGTGAACCACGATAAGATCGTGAGGCTGGCGGAATCAAGTCTGGGAGAGATTGAGCCCGGAGAGGATCTCACCAACCTTGATCGGCCCGTCGGACAGCCTGGTGACAACTTTATTTCACAGGACGTAGAGCAGGTTCACTTCTGCATCGGCAGTGATGGGCCGTCGCTCTACGACGAGGATGCTCGCTACGCCGCTTCCCTGCTCGACACGATCATGGGCGGAGGGATGAGCAGCAGGCTCTTCCAGGAGATCAGAGAGAAGCGCGGCCTCGCCTACTCGGTGGGCAGCTACGGGCTCTCATATACGGCAGGAGGTGCATTCACTATCTATGGTGGCACCGGCCCGCAGCATTGGGAGCAGGTCCAAGAGCTCGCCTCACTCGAGATGAAGAAGATGCGCGAAGGCGGTCCAACGGAAGACGAACTGTTCCGAGCCAAGAAGAGTGTGACCGGAATGATGGTTCTAGGTCTTGAAGGCATGAGCGCAGGAATGATGCGCATGGCGCGCAACGAGATTGTAAGGGGCCGCGACGTACCTGTTGAGGAGACGATGCAAAACTTCAACGCCGTGACCCAAAATCAGATCACTGAGCAGGCTCGCTCCATCTTTGACTCTGCAAAGATTTCAACCACGGCAATCGGCCCCTTCGAAAAATGATTCCGACCGAGTCCTTCGCAACCCTCGCCAAAGCAGCAGCTGACGAGGCTTCATTCCTTGAAGCTGTGGCCCACTACATCCGCCAAAAGATGGGGAGCACTGACTGTGATATCTTCCGCCGGATCTCAGGCGGTGGACTGCAGCTTGTCGGCACCACGCACATCCCTCAGTCGATCGCGCGCCTGAGAATCGGTAGAGGTGTCGGCCTGATCGGTAAGTGCCTTGCAGGCAACGAAGAGATCGTCATCAAAAAGGGATTGGACGAGGACCCTCGCAGCCAGCATCTCTCCGACATTTCCGAGGAGCATTTCAAGTCCGGGATGGCGTTCACCGTTCCCGGAACACGCCGATCGATGGGCGTCGTGTTCCTCCGCAGCGAATCTGAGTGGGATGTCACGGAAGAGGACAAATCCCAGTTCCGTGCACTAATGAATGAGCTGGGGCAGGCATGGACCATCTATGCATCCGCCTTCGGCAGTGGGAGTGGAGCCAATAAACTGGGTGCGGCAGCTCACGTAGCCCAGACGGTTGCGGGCAGCCCTTATCTAGAGGAGATTCTCCAGCTGCTCGTCACGATGACGGCACGGCAGTTCAAGTTCAAGGTCGTCACAGTACGGCTTCTCGATGAGCGACGTCAAGAGCTCATTCTCCGGGCAACGCAGGCAACTCACAGGGCTTACAAGAACAAGCGTGCGATCAAGCTCGGCGAGTCGATCGCCGGCAGAGTCATGCGCGAATCTAGACCGATCGTTGTTGAGGACGTAGAAGCCGACACCGACTACGTCGGTCACGATCTAGCGCAGGAGCAGGGCCTCAAGTCGATGATCTGCCTGCCTCTCTCGATTCAGGGCCGCTCTGTAGGCGTGATCTCGTGCTACACGGGCGAGTATCACAATTTCACGGAAGATGAAGTCAACGCCCTTGAGGCCTTGGCAAACCAGGCGGCCATCAGCATTGAGTACGCACAGCTGCAAGTGCGACGGACCCTGATGCAGGAGATGCATCACAGGGTCAAGAACAGCCTCCAGCAGGTCGCATCACTCCTCCGCCTTGAGATCGGCCAAGGCAACGCAAGCAACCCGACACAGGCTCTCACAGATTCCCTGGGAAGGATTCTCGCAATATCAAGCGTCCACGATCTTCTGAGCAGAGATGATCTCGATTCCGTCACCCTCAAGTCAATCGCTGAGTCCCTTGCGAATCACGCCCAACAGTCTCTGGTTCTGCCGACACACCGCATCACCTTCGTAACAGTAGGCGACGACGCTCATCTCGATACGACCCAGGCAACGCAGGTGGCGCTGATCCTAAACGAACTGGTCCAAAACGCGGTGGAACACGGATTCAAGGAGACCACTGAAGGCGAGATCCACACAGAGATCACGCTGCGCGATACGGAAATTGGGGTCAAAGTGAGCAACACTGGAGATCCCCTCCCAGCGGATTACTCCACCCTAGACGCAGGCTTGGGCCTGCAGATTATTCAGTCCTTGGTCAGGAGCCTTGGCGGGATCTTTGAAATCGCCTCGGAAGACGGCCGGACAGTCGCTCAGTTCAGGTTCGTGCCTAGCGGCGCAGAGTGATCAAAACTCTTCTTTGGCGGATCGCTGTGCCGGTCCGCCTGGTGTGTATGCGCGATGCGCAGGTGCACCATCTTCACCCCTAGGCGCCTCTGAAAGATGCGCTTCGTCCACTGTTCGAATCCGGCTGGCGGACATCGGCTTGTTCGAGCATCCTGCCACGAAAGCGGCTGCGAGCAGCAGTAGAGAAAGCTTGAGCATCTGGTGTCCTACTCGGTCTGGCTAACCGGCGAGCCCCAAAACTCTCGAAGCGTGGAATAGAATGCGCTGCCGGGATCTTCCGATGCCATCGCCGCAGAGCACGCATCGGCATCTTCCCAATTGGAACTGAGAACCATCACACGCTGTGTTCTCTCCATGGCAGCATGAAGGTCGCCATAGAGGACTGGGAATGAGGTCCCGTGGAGCATTGCAGCGCTGTAAACAGCATTAACTTCTGATGACCAGGAGCAGTCAGGACAAGGAGTCTGTGGAACAGGACAAGCCGCAAGGAAGTTGACTATATCAGCCTTTCCGTAGGCAGAATCTGCATGCCTAGAGACTGTAAACGCCATCCTTTTGGCCAAGTTCTCCTGCGCCATGATCGGCCGGCCAGCCGGATGATCCCATGAGCCGAGGAAGCCGTAGATGTTTGCGCCAATACTGGTGTGCCGCGCCCAGGTCCAATCAGTGCCGTGCTCTACGCCTGCCAATCCAGGAACGGCGTTTGCGGGATCCCAGAAAATGTCCATGTCCTCCGCTAGCGGAATTATTCGTCGAGGGGCGGAGGACCAGCCGTCGTTGGGATCGACACCCGCAGGTGTCCAGTCATCGTTTGTGGCAGCGTACATGTACACGCCATATCCAACTGTATGCAGCTGTGCGATGGTCAGCTGGTTCTTGGCGTCAAGGCGCGACTGCGCAAAAGCAGGATAAAGAACACCTGCCAGCACGGCCACGATTGCCGTAGATACGAGTGCTTCACGCAACGTGAATGCCCGTTCAAACTTTCTCATACTGCACCTCGAGAACTCAGGTCACCAGCAAGACTGTAAACCCGCTCGTTCCCATCTTCTCTTTTCCATGTCTCGGGTCATTCGAGTCTGAGGGAGACTGAATCCCGCAGAATTACTGGCGCCGCGCTGGGACTGGCTCCATTAAGTTGCCGGTTTCCCCCAGAATGGAGATATGTCGATCAGTTCTGATAAGTCTATCCTACGCCAGGCGGCGGACCGTGGCATCACTTCCCTATCCGAATCTCTCTCCGATGCTGAGGCCGTCGCGATGGCTGAGCAGTACGGAACGCATAACTATCACCCACTGCCTGTCAATGCCGTGCGTGGTGAGGGTGCGCTGCTCTGGGATGGCGAAGGCAATGAGTACATCGACTGCATTGGCGCGTATTCAGCAGTTGCACACGGTCATTTGAATCCCGCAATTGTTGGCGCGATCACAGAACAGCTGGCGAGGATCGCCGTGACCAGCCGGGCAATGCACTGCACTGAGCTGGGGCTGTTCTTGAAAGGGCTCTGCGAATACACAGGCCTCGACATGGCATGCCCGATGAATACAGGAGCTGAGGCTGTGGAGACCTGCATCAAGATCGCCCGAAAGTGGGCTTACACAGTCAAGGGCGTGCCAATCGATCAGGCTGAGATCATCGCCTGTCAGGACAACTTCCATGGCCGAACAACGACAATCGTCGGCTTCTCTACGGAAGAAGGCTATAGGCACAATTTCGGGCCGTATACACCTGGCTTCAAGGTGATTCCCTTTGGTGATGCACAGGCACTGCGTGATGTGATCACCCCCAACACGGCAGCGTTCTTGGTGGAGCCGATCCAGGCAGAGGGCGGCATTATCATTCCGCCTGTAGGCTGGATGAATGAAGTCCGTCAGATTTGCACGGAGAACAACGTGCTGCTGATCTGGGACGAAGTGCAGACTGGCTTCTGCAGAACTGGAGCGCGCTTCGCATGGAATCACGAGGACGCCAAGCCCGATCTCATGTCTGTTGGGAAGCCGCTTGGCGGCGGCATCCTCCCCGTCTCCGCAGCGGTTGGCATCCGCAGCGTCATGGAGGTTTTGAAGCCAGGTGAACATGGAAGCACGTTCGGCGGTGCTCCCATTTCCTGCGCAGTTGGACTCATGGCTATGGCCGAAATGGAGAAGGAAGACTACGCCGGCAAGTCTGCACGCCTTGGCGCAAAGCTAATTGAGGGGATCAAATCGATCAATTCACCACACATCACAGAAGTCCGAGGCAAGGGTCTGCTGGTTGGCATGGAATTGGGTGAATCGGTAGACTCCGCGAAGCTGAGCCGAGCGTTCCTATCTCGGGGCATTCTCACAAAAGAGACCCGCCAAAGAACATTCCGCTTCACACCGCCACTCGTGATCGCAGAGACCATGATCGACACCATCCTTGAACGAACAGAAGACGCCATCCGCTCGGTGACTGCCTAATGCAGCGCATCGCTGAAGTTGAAGAGAAGGCAGTCGCCGCAATCAGTGCCGCTGCCTCAACTGACGAGCTCAAGCTGCTGGATCAACAGTATCTCGGCAAAAAGGGTGAGCTGACCGGCCTCATGCGCCTCATCGGCACTCTGCCGCCTGAGGACAAGCCACAGTTCGGTGGAGCTGTCAACAAGGCCAAGGCGCGCCTGCAGGGTGTGCTTGATGCAAGAGTCGAGTCGCTGAAAGGGGGCGAACGCGCAGCTCAGTACGAAAAGGAGCGGATCGACGTCACTCTTCCTGGTCTCACTCCACAAGCTGGCCGTGAGCATGTTCTTCAGCTCGCGATCAACCGGATTCACGCTGTCCTCGGGACGATGGGCTTCGAATATGCAGAGGGACCAGAACTGGAAGACTTCAAGTACAACTTCGACTGGCTCAACTATCCTGAGGATCATCCGGCGATGGATGAGCAGGACACGTTCTACATCACCGACGATACGCTGTTGCGCACGCAAGGCACAGCGGTGCAAGGTCGAGTTTTTGAGATTGAAAAGCCGCCTCTGCGTCACTACTCAATCGGCCGCACTTTCCGGAATGAGACTGTAGATCGTACTCACGCACACACATTCTTTCAGGTCGACTGCTTCATGGTCGATGAGGGTGTCTCTATGGCTCACCTCAAGGGCACGCTTGACACGCTGGCTTCAGCCATGTTCGGCGACGAGGCCAAGGTCAGGTTCCGACCAGACTTCTTCCCGTTCGTGGAGCCAGGTGTTGACTATGCCATCTCGACTCCCAAGCTCTTTGGCGGAAAGTGGGTTGAGCTTGGCGGAGCCGGCATGATCCATCCCAACATTCTTCGTCGCGCAGGGATTGACACCGAGAAGTATTCAGGCTTCGCCTTCGGCCTTGGCGTCGAGCGAATCCCGATGATGGCCTGGGGAATCGACGATCTCCGCAACTTCCTGGAGAACGATCAGAGGTTCCTGGAGCAGTTCGGCTAGCGCCGGCCTTGACCCTTCGGTAAAATCAGCGCGCCGTGAAGTTCACCCTGTCGATGATCCGCGATTTCGTCGAGACCGATCTCTCCGCAGAAGAGATCGGCGATCTTTTGACGATGACGGGTTTTGAGCTCGAGGAGATCACCGAAGAAGAGGGCGAACCGGTCCTCGACGTCAACATCATGGCCAACCGCGGCGACGGTGCAAGCGTTTTTGGTATGGCCCGTGAGCTTCTCGCTAAGCACCCTGCGGCAAAACCAACCGAGCTCTACAAAAAGAGCCTCAACCGTCACCCCGCATCAGATGTCAGCGCTCCGGACGCGGCGAGTAAGACCAGCGTCACATTAGAGACCCCCAACTGCACTCGCTACGCCTGCCGAATCTTTGAAGACGTCGAAAACGGGGAGAGCCCCGAGTGGCTGCAAAAGCGCCTCCGCCAGATCGGCCAGCGCCCCATTTCGCTTCTTGTAGACCTCACCAACTACGTGATGATGGAGCAGGGCCAGCCGCTGCACGCCTTCGATATGGACAAGCTGTCCGAGGGTCGAATCGTTGTCAAGCAGGCCAAAGACGGCGACCCGTTCACCACTCTGGATGATGCCGAACACAAGCTCACCGCAGACAACATGATGATCTGCGACGGCAGCGGCCCTGTCGCTGTCGCCGGCGTCATGGGTGGACTTGAAACAGAAGTCTCAGCCACTACCAAGAACTGCCTGCTAGAGTCTGCACACTTCGTCAACACATCTGTCCGCAAGACCCGCAAGCAGCTCAACCTCTTCACCGAGGCGAGCTACCGATTCGAGCGTCACGTCGATCCTGAGGGCGTGGTGGCAGCCCTCAACCGCTTTGCTGAGCTCTACGCGGAGTGCACAGGCAAAAGTCATGTCCCCGGTGTCGTGGATGTCTATCCGATCAAACCGACTTCAGCCAGAGTCACCGTCCGAATGGACCGGGCTAATAGAATCCTAGGGATGGACGTGCCTCTCCAGGACGCGACGGCTTACCTCACGAGACTCGGCTACGAAGTCACTTCCGAAGGCAGTACGATCACCGCGCAGATTCCCAGCTGGCGCATCGATGTAGTCCAGGAAGAGGATCTGATCGAGGAGATCGGCCGCGTCCACGGATTCGATAAGATACCGAGCAGGCTCCCAGAAGGCCAGACCGATATCGGTGGGATGGTCAATCAGGAGAAGTTCACCAACCACCTCCACGAAGAGGCGCTCCGCTGTGGGCTCGACCAGATGCTGAGCCACTCGATGCGCGGCAAGCATCCGCTCGATACGGATAAGCCTGCCATCGAGTTGAGGACTCCTCACTCTCCTGAGATCGCTTTCCTCCGTACTTCCCTTCTGCCGTGTCTCGCTGATGCCGCAGTTAAGAACGGCGGGAAGAACCTTCACCTGTACGAGTACGGTCACGTATTCGACGCTGAAAAAGAGTCTATCAATATCGCCCTGCTAGTCACTGGTGTCAACCAGTCCGAACACTGGGGTCACAAAGCATCGTCAACGGCTGACTTCTACACAGCTAAAGGCCTTGTCGAGAGGCTCGCTGAATCTGGCAATGTCTCCATCTCTGTTTCCCCGGATTCAGCCGACACAAGGCTGCACCCAACCAGGCAGGCATCCGTGTTGACCTCCGCGGGTCCGGCAGGCGTCATCGGCGAGATTCACCCCGACATCGCAGACCAGCTCGGGTTCACGGAACCCGTCATTGTCGCTGAACTTGACCTAGAGCAGCTGTACAGCGTCTCCGCAGATCACCGAGAGCCGAGGTCGATCAGCCGCAACCCGTCCATCCGAAGAGACATCGCTTTTGTCATCGACAAGAGCACACCCTACTCGGACGTGCAGGCCGTCATTGAAAAGGCTGGCGGCCCAGTGCTCGAAAAGAACTGGCTCTTCGACACCTACGATGGCAGGGGCATTGAGCCGGGGCAGCACAGCCTCGCCGTAGCTCTTCAGCTCAGAAAAGTAGGTGAGAACTTCACTGATGAAGAAGCGAACCAGGTGCGGGATTCGATCGTTTCGGAGCTTGAAGCGATCGGGGCGAAACTGCGGTAATCACCGCCTGAATCACGGGACCAGCGACCACGACTATCGCCAGGGCGCGCAATGCGGGCGCGAGCCATCCTTCAACGCCAAAAGCTGGTGAGAAGTGGATTGAACTGGCTACAAGAGCGGCAACAAACCACGTGAAGGCGGCGCCCCGCGGCTTTGCAGACCACAGCACCCAAATCAGCCCCAGGAAGCAGACTCCAGACCAGGCTGTCTCAAGGCCAGTCGCATTCCCAAGCCAGCCTTGGAATTGGTAAGAGCTGACAGCAGCGGGAGAAGCCCCCAGGACAATTGAGGCGCAGGCCAACGCTGAAAGTCCTGGAATCGCTGCAGACCACCAGCACGGCCTCCTTCCGTTAATCGCCACCACACCTGCGGCTAGCGGGACAACCAATAGCAATGAGCCTCCAGCAGCTGAATACGCTCCCGATAATCCGGCCAAAACACCCGCCGCCAATAGCCAGACAGACGGGAAGGACCCAGGATTCGCCTTCTCGGACCCCTTCGTGGCAGGCAGATCAAGTGGAGAGGCCGGCAAGGGAGCTTGCGGGGACGCCGTTATCCGCTCCCACCTAGCCCAGGCTGCCAATGCCGCAATTGCCAGGACTCCGCCGTAGCCACCGAACTGCACACCATCGCCCCTCCAGGCTGCCAACAAGAAGATCAAGTAAGTGAGGGCGAGACCTGCCGCGAGGCCAGCGGGTACGTGCCTCAGGCCTCCCCTTGCCAGTGAGAGCAGAATGATCACTACCCCAACGCCTAGGCCATAAATGCCAACTTGAGGGACTGTGCCGTTGATCAAGAGCCCAAACACGAGGCTGACAAGCCCAGCCATCCAGGGCCGAGCAAGGAGCTCCCGAGCTGCCCAGAATATGGCAAACGTGGCCAGCACTCCCGGATACCAAGACCCAGCTGCCGTGGCTTCAGGAACCGTCAGCGATGCGCCGAGCAGACACAGCACGATCCAGGGCAGCCACCGCTTCATTGCCGACAATTATCCCAGATGCGAGGGCCCAGCCGAGCATAATCCCGTGAACTCTTGAGCTCCGCCGCACGTTTAGACTTGAGAGACGAGATATGGACCTCCTGACCAAAGCCGCCCT
>JALGYA010000060.1 GCA_029824475.1 Fimbriimonadia bacterium
CGAGGATAGAGCGCCGTCATCCATGTCACGACGTCCAGCTGGTGGCTCGCCAGCTCTGTCATCAGGCCGCGTGAATACTCATCGTAGAGCCGCCAGTTGAGCTTCCGCTCCAATGCTGGGAAGCTTGCGTCGGTCGGCTCTACCGGGACGGCTCGCCGCCAGCTGCCGTTTCGGTGCCACTGACACTTGACGGATGTGATCTCGCCGAGCATGCCTTCGTCAACCAGCTCTTTTGCTCTCGTGTAGACAGCATTGGACCTCCGCTGAAGGCCAACTTGGAAAACTGCCTTCTTGCGCCGAACTTCATTCTCGAGCTTTCGTGCCTGATCTGACGAGTAGCACATGGTCTTCTCGCAGAACACCGCACATCCCTCCTCCAGAGCCTGCATTGAGAGATCAAAGTGCGTGTGAAGCGGTGTCGCCACGACGACTGCATCAGGCTTGACCGACCGCAGCATCCGACCGTAGTCGCTGAAAGCGAGCGCGTCCTCGCCAGCACCCTCTTTGCCGATTTCGAGGTGAGGTGGGTAGTTGTCGCAGACCGCGACGATCTTCGCGGACTCGATTGTTGCGAGGCGGCGGGTCAGATAGCTGCCTCGGGAGCCTGTGCCGACTACCGCAACGCGAACAGGTTCGCCTTGCGCCTCTGCTTTCGCCAGCTTGTCGGTCCAGGTCTTGGAACCACCGAGAACGAGGGCGGCTGATCCCGCCAGAAATTCGCGCCTGTCCGGCCTTATCGATTCAAACATTGTCTTCACCCATCCAAACAAGCCCAGGTTCGGCATCGATCCAGGCGAGTTGGAAAGAACCAGAATACCGGACTCTCAGGTTCGCCATCATCTCATCCGCTCCGTCTTTTCCTGCTACGGCAAAGGCCGTGGAGAGAGCTTCTGCATCTGCAGCACTGCCTGTAATGACGGTGCATGCTCGGAGATCGCTGAGCGGCTCGCCAGTCCTCGGGTCGAAGGTGTCGGATGACACCTCCCCCTTACTGAAGGTCGCTGAACTCGACATCGCCTGATCAGTCAAGACCACTTCTGCTGATTCCGGCTCGTGTGGGTCAGCATTCGGGCTTCGGAGGCCAACGCTCCAGGGATCGCCCGAAGGGTCGTTTCCGAGTGCAAGCACTGAACTTGTTCCGCCATTGAGCAGCGCGTTCCTGACTCCGAACCGTTTCAGTACTTGCGCCGCCGCGTCAAGGGCATAGCCCTTGCCGAATCCACCCAAATCGAGCCAAGCTTCAGGGCTGGTGAATGAGACCCGCTGCCCCTCGACCCTCAGAACATCGGGGAGCGAACCGCTGCCGGACAACACGGCGATATCGAATATGCCGTTGGTCAGCTCGTGCCATTCGAGGCACCGCTTGAGAATCCGAATCATCTCCGGCTCCGTCAGCACTGGTTTTGCACCAGAAAGGCTGTTTATCCGATGCAGCTCGGCAGCGGGATCGTGCCGAGACATCAACTGCTCAAGCCGCGTGACTTCATCCAGAGCCTGCTCTCCAGCAGCCTCCAGATTCACGGCGTCGCAGCCGTGCATCCAGATTTCAAAGTCCGAGGCCATCGCTGGACGACGGCAGACGACCAACTCAGATTGAGAACTGCTCATTTCCTGCTGTCAACTGGTCGAATCCGCCGAAAAGGGTGAACATTGCGCCGCCGATGAAGTATTACTAGATTATGCGGCTCTCACACGGGTTTCTGCGAACGATACTGCTCGCAGCAGTGTCGTTCGTCGCGATGGCTGCCCAAGCTCAAGAGCTTGATTCGGACAAAAAAGAGGCAATCCTCTCGAAGATGTCCGAGGTGATTCTCAGCCGTGCGTTCGTGCCCGGTGTCGATTTTTCCAAGTGGCCGGACTTCCTTGACGATCGCAGAGAGGCGATCGACGAGACCGAGTCGAGCCGGGGGTTCATCACAGAAGTCAACCGCGCGCTTCAAGAATTTGGATTCAGCCACATCCGACTTGCTTCACCCAGATCGACGAGCCGCCGCAGAGGCGATGGAGTCTTCGCCGTGCAGCGAAGAGGGGGATGGCAACGCGGACCACGAGAGAGCCTGAAGTGGATTGAAGAGGACGCAGCCGTTCTGCGGGTCTCGACCTTTGGCCGCGAATACAGCCGGTCCAACGTTGAGAAAATGCTCGAAGATGCCGCTGAAAAAGCAGACTTCTTGGTGCTCGACCTCAGATCAAATGGCGGCGGAGCGGTCAACAACCTGAACCATCTGCTCAGCCATCTCCTTCCTGACCGCACGGAGTACGGCACGTTCATCAGCAGGCGAGTGTTTGAGCGGTATAAGATCGCTAATCCCGAGGGGCCGGAGGACGTTGAAGCTGTAGCGGAGTGGACCTCCAGCAAGGTCAAAACGCGCGAGCGCACCCTCAAACCGTTCGAAGGCAAGATCGCAGTCTTGATCAATCGAGGCTCCGCGAGTGCATCTGAAATCGCAGCCGCTGCTTTGAGGGATACGCTGCAGTCACCAATCGTCGGCACACCGTCACGGGGCGCCGTTTTGGCCTCAACTTTCGCCAGCCTCCCTGAAGGCTACTCGCTTCAGTACCCGGTGAGTGACTACGTCACTGCCAAGGGTGTCCGACTTGAGGGCGCTCCGCTCAAGCCTGACCTGGAGAACTCGGAACGGCCCTCACGCGAAGAGGATCCCGCGGCGATCGCTGCGCTCGAAGTGCTCAAGAACGGGCTGCCGCCTGAAACCTCCGATGTAACGGGAGAGAAGGGTGATGGCGACGGGGACGGCAAGCTGGCCGCCTAGCCGAACGCCTTCTTGAACTCCTCGACAGCCTTCGGCCCTGCTAGGGCCAGGCCTTCAAAGAACGCTCTCGTGTCGTTATTTCGGTAGTCCAGTCTTTCGACATTGAAGGGGACCAAGACTTCTCCGCTCTTGCGCCGCGTTTCGACATCGAGGAAGTACGCGACAGCATTCTCGGCCGAGGCTGCATCTGACCAATCCGACTTATATAGCGGAACGCCCTTCGCATTGAAAATCCAGGTCATGTTTGGCATTGAGCCGTAGCCCCAATGACAATCGCCCTCAAACGCGTCGGCATAGATCTGCCGTGTCACACCGAGCTTGTCGCGCAGGTCTGCTGCGTTGGCAAACTTCTGCTCCATTGAAGTGAGCGGCGGATAGTTTTCGCCTGGGTGTGCTTCCTGCGTGTAGAGGAAGATCGAGCCCATGCCGCGATCAGCATAATCGTCAGCGAGCTTGTTCATGGATGGCGCCGCCATCCCACAGTAGGGTCACGTGAGGCTGCCAAACTCGACAACTGTCAAGGCGTTCGAGGCACAGACTGCATGAAGGCTCGTCTCAGAGCGGTCTTCGATTTTCCAGAGCGGAAAATCTGGTCCCGGCTTGCCCAAAGCAGGGCTCTTGTCAAACCTCATTTGAGGCATGAAATTCTCTGGAATGAACGCGTCGTAGTTATAGTTCACAGCCATCGCAGCAACATTCTAGCTCGAATCCGGACCGTTTAGATGTCTCACATAAACGTCGCGCTGCGGATACGGGATGATGACCTTGCGCTCCTGGAACAGCCTGGCCACCTCCAGGTTGTAGGCGCTGATCACCTTCACGCTGTACATCACTTCCTTCGTCCAGACTCGGGCGAGGAAGTTGACGCTGCTGTCTGCAAACTCGGTCAGCACGATTTGAGGATCAGGGCTGTCGAGGATCCACTCGTTCGAGGCTGCGGCATCCTTCAGGCACTGAATCACCAGGTCGAGGTCCGAGTCGTAGTGGACGCCGATCGGGATTTCCAGCATCCTGAGGCGCCGGTTGTGTGTCCAATTGATAAACTGCTTGTCCAGGATCTGGCTGTTCGGCACGATGACAATCGCGTCCTGCACAGTCTTCAGAGTTGTTGAATAGCTGCCGATCTGGTGGACTCTTCCAGTTAGTTCTTCAACTGTAATGACGTCGCCGGGTTTCACGGTTTTGGTCATCAGCATAATCAGTCCGCTGATGAAGTTCTTGGCGATATCCTGCAGCCCAAGGCCGACGCCCACGCCGAGGCCACCAGAGAACACTGCCAGGCTGCTCGTGTTCAGGCCGGAGACAGACACAGCCCAGATCATGCCTATCACGAGGGTGAGATAGTAGGCGAGCGACGCTATTGTGTTCTGCGTTCCGGGGTCGAGCGCCTTGGTGCGGCTGAGAACTCGCAGGAGCAGCGACCGCAGCATCTTGGCGAACAAGATGACGAGGATCGGGAGCAGAACGAGCAGGACAAGTGAAGCGACCGTGAACTTCGTTTCGCCTGCGGCGAAGAGCTCACGGTTCAGCATATCTTGAACGGCTGGCCAATCCATGACGTGAAGCTCTATTATGGCCGGGCACGGGCTTGATTCTGCGAGGCATACTTGACTCTAGATGAGCTTTACGGGATGCCAGCAGATCGGCGCGGAAGAATCGTGTGCGGGAGACCAGTCGTTCCAGGCCGTGAATCCGGCGGACGGGAGTCACCTCCCCGGTGAATTCAAGTGTGCGACGGCAGAAGAAATTGACAGAGCTGCCGACTTGGCGGCGAGCGCCGCGGCTGCTGTTCGAGCCGTTAGCCTGGAGCAGCGAGCTGCATTCCTGGACGCATGCGCCGATGAGATCATGGCGCTTGGCCAGGATCTAGGCGACCGATACATGGCAGAGACCGGCCTCCCGCAGGGCCGATTTGAAGGCGAACGCGGCCGAACCTGCGGCCAGCTCAAGATGTTCGCGCGATACGTGAAGGACGGCAGCTGGCTCGACGCCAAAATCGACCACGCTGACCCCGACCGCAAACCGTTCGCCAAACCGGACGTGCGATCCATGCGGCAGCCGATCGGACCAGTGGTGGTTTTTGGCGCGAGCAATTTCCCGCTCGCCTTTGCAACTTCCGGCGGTGACGCCGCCTCCGCGATGGCATCCGGCTGCCCGATCATCGTGAAGGCTCATCCTTCCCACCCCGGCACCGCTGAGTTGATTGGCCGCGCGATCCTAGCCGCGGCTGCCAAAACGGGCATGCCGAACGGTGTGTTTTCACAGCTTCAGGATTCCGGCATTGAATCCGGAAAGCAGTTGGCCATGCATCCCGCAGTCAAAGCGATTGGGTTCACCGGTTCTCTTCGGGGCGGACGTGCCTTGTTCGATCTGGCAGCCTCCCGGCCAGACCCCATCCCGGTCTTTGCAGAGATGGGCAGCACGAATCCTATGTTCGTTCTGCCTGAGGCGATGGCTGAGCGGGCGGAAGCGATTGGCAAAGGGCTGGGCGGCTCCGTGCTTCTCGGCGTGGGCCAGTTCTGCACCTGCCCCGGCATAGTTTTAGGCCTTCCCGGCGCTGGCTGGACAGACCTTGTTGAAGCCACATCCGCGAGTGTCCAAGGCGGGGGAGCTGCGACGATGCTCAACGCGGGAATCAAGCAGAACTTTGTAGCAGGACTGGACAGACTGACCGCCGCTGGAGCGTCATTGGCTTCAGGTGAAGCGCAGCCTGACGGCTGTGCAGCCTCAGGCGCGGTCTTCATTACAACCGGGTCAGACATGCTGGATGACCCGGCCCTTGAGGAGGAGGTTTTTGGCCCTTCCACGCTGTTCGTTGAGTGCACATCTGAAGAACAGATGCTCGATGTCGCACGCGGCCTGAGCGGCCACCTCTCGGCAACTATTCACGGCACTGATGCAGACCTGGCGGCCAACTCTGAACTGATCGACATCCTCACCGAAAAGGCTGGGCGCCTGGTATTCAACGACTACCCGACCGGCGTTGAAGTGAACCACGCCATCGTTCACGGTGGCCCCTATCCGGCGACCACAGATTCGCGCACGACTTCAGTCGGATCAGCCTCCATTGAAAGATTCCTGCGGCCTGTCTGCTGGCAGGACTTCCCTGACAGCGCTCTCCCAGATGCACTGAAGGACTCGAATCCGCTCGGGCTCTGGCGAGTGGTTGACGGAGTACGCACCCGGCAGAGATGAGCAAGCTCAGTTTTTGCGCCGACTTCGGAGGCACGTCGATCAAACTCGGCGTCCTGGATGGAGACCGCATCGAACAATCAGAGATCGATGCGGAGGCGCAAAAGGGCCTTCGACCAAAGCTCGGTCAGATTGAGTCGGAATGGCGGAGGCTCGCCGCAATGCTCGGCGAAAGCGGCCCTCCAAACTTGATAGGTCTCGGCCTCCCGTCGGTGATCGAGCCCTGGGGAAACCGAATCCTCTCAGGCTTCAATAAGTACACCGATGCTGGTGAAATCGATCTCGAAGAGTGGGCGACATCTACGTTTGGCGCTCCGCTGCTCATAGAGAACGATGCCCACTCAGCGCTTGCAGGAGAGTGGACTTCGGGAGCCGCAAAAGGCCATGACAACGCCATCTTCCTTGGCTTCGGCACCGGCATCGGCACATCTGTCATCAGCGACGGAATCCCGCAGCGTGGCCCCCATGGTCAGGCAGGAAACCTGGGCGGTCATCTCCAGATCAATGCAGGAGGCCGCAAGTGCATGTGCGGCGGTGTCGGGTGTGCGGAGGCGGAGGCATCCGGCTGGTCTCTCCCAGGTTTAGCGGAAGAGAGCAGGCTCATTGAAAACAGCTCAATTGTGCGTCCGGTGACGGCTGGAAACATCTTCAGAGCAGCGGCAGCCGGCGACGCGCTCGCGATGCAGCTGAGGGAGAGGTCAGTTGACGTATGGGCGGCGCTCACGGCCAGCATGATCCATGCCCACGACCCTGAGGTCGTCGTGATTTCCGGGGGGATCATGAGGGCAGATGGGCTCTTCGAGCAGTTCAGAGAGAGGGCACTCGGCCAGATTTGGCGGGGCGCTGTCCCGCCGCTGGTGCGGAAGGGTGCTCTCGGCTCAAAGGCAGCCCTGATTGGGCTGCAAAGACTCGCAGAAATCAGGCAGAGCAGGGGATGAATAGAACACCAAATTACGATCTGAAGCCGTCGGTTCCCGCAGCATGCAGCCCAGCTGAAAAAGCGGAGGGTTGGGCCGGTGTTTGTGGACTTTTGAGGCGGGAAGTCGAGTCGATCACACGGAGCCAGCCCAGCTGCTCCATCGCGATTGAGGCCTATGCTGGAGTCCGCCTCCAAGAGATCGTAGACGCGATGCGGCAGGAGTTTCCTGATGCAGTTATTAGAACGACGGAGGACCTCTTTCTCCTAGAATCTGAAATTGAAGCTCTCGTTGATCCGTTCCTCGGCAGCGACGTGCTCTTTGGCCGGATCACGACACTGAGCCTTCTCAAGCTATTCGATCCAATCAAGACCGCTCAGCGGTCCATCGAAATCAACCAGGCTGAAATCGGAATTCTAATTGGGCCCGGAGCTGCAGGAATCATCGATCCAGACCTCCTTGTCTGCGCCGATCTCCCTCGCTGGGAGATCCAGCAGAGGCACAGGGCCGGTGAGCAGACAGCTCTCGGATTGCCCAGTGCGAAGGAGTCGGCAGCGGAGCAGTACAAGCGAGGCTACTTTGTGGACTGGCGGCTCTGTGACACGTTCAAACGGTGCCTCTGGGAGGAGGTGGATTGGGTGCTCGACACAGTGGTTGAGAATGATCCAAAGCTCGTGAGCGGTCCGCGTGTCCGGGAGGCGCTTGAGCACACGACAGGCCGGCCATTCCGTGTGGTGCCGTTCTTTGACCCTGCCCCTTGGGGCGGCGAGTGGATGCGCCAAAAGTTTGGGCTGAAAAACGAGGCCCCGAATTACGGCTGGTGCTTCGACTGCGTGCCAGAGGAGAACAGCCTCGTGCTCGACTTTGATGGCACCTCGCTTGAGCTGCCAGCGATCGATCTCATCTTTCAGGAGCCTGAGGCGCTTCTGGGGCAGGCTGTTTACAGCAGATTCGGCGCTGAGTTCCCGATTCGATTTGACTTCCTCGATACGGTGGGCGGCGGCAACCTCAGTCTGCAGGTTCACCCGACCACCGACTTCATCAAGTCGGAGTTTGGGATGAGCTACACGCAGGACGAAAGCTACTATCTGCTTGATGCCCACGACAGCGCAGCCGTCTATCTGGGAGTAAAGGACGGAGCAGATCGCAGCATGATGTTCGACGATCTCCGCGCGGCTCAGGAAGACGAAACAAAGCCGTTCCCGGCGGACAAGTACGCAGCCAGGTGGAGAGCCAAGAAGCACGACCACTTCCTGATCCCAGCAGGGACAATCCACTGCTCTGGCGCTGGCTCAATGGTGCTCGAGATCAGCGCCACACCCTACATTTTCACGTTCAAACTGTGGGATTGGGGGCGGCTGGGACTCGACGGCAAGCCGAGGCCGATCAACATCGACCGCGGCGAGAAAGTCCTGAACTGGTCTCGCGACGAATCCTGGGCCAGAAAGAACCTTATCTACCAAGTTTCAAAAATCGCCCACGGCGAGACATGGCGTGAGGAGAGAACGGGCCTTCACGAAACCGAGTTCATCGAAACACACCGCCACTGGTTCTGGAGCGACTGCCCCGTGGACACTGGCGACGGAGTGAATGTGATCAACCTTGTCGAAGGTGAAGCAGCCGTAATCAAAGGAGACTTTGCCCCCTTCGAAGTTCATTACGCTGAGACTGTGATCATTCCAGCCGCTGTCGCATGGTTCACTATCAGCCCACTTTCAGACTGTACAGAAGAGAAGCCGATGGCCATCATCAGAGCCTTCGTGAGAACATAAAATGCGCGACCAGATCAAAGACATCCTCGTCCTGCACCACACGCACACCGACATCGGATACACGCATGCCCAACCCATCTATTGGGAGCTGTCGCGGCGGTTTATTGATGAAGCGATCGACCTCTGTGAATCCACGTCTTCCCGTGTCAAAGAAGCCCAGATGATCTGGACCTGCGAGGTGACGAAGGCGGTCATGGACTGGATTGACTACGCCTCACCAGCTCAGATCGACCGGTTTGGGGCGCTGGTTGAGCAGAAACGAATTGCGTTTGGCGCGATGCACTGCAACGTCACGCCTTTATACACAGCCGATCAGCTTGCAGACAGTCTGCAGGCTGTCAAGCTGCTGAGGGATAGGTTTGGAGCGGAGATCAAGACGGCGATCAACCATGATGTAAACGGCCTGCCTTGGCCTCTCGTCGGGATGCTGAGAGATGCCGGCATCGACGGGCTGATCATGGGGATCAACATCCACTTTGGGGGATTCCCGCTGCAGCGGACACAGGCATTCCGATGGGAGGGCCCTGATGGTCAGTCGATTCTCGCCTTCAATGGGGAGCACTACAATGGGGTGAGCCGTGAGATGCGGCTCAACCAGCCCAAGCCCTCGTTGGATGAAATGTCGGCTGGATATGAGGCTTACTGCGAGCGGCTGGTGAAGCGTGACTATCCGTACGACTTCATTTATCTCTCAGCGACACACCCGCACTTTGATGACAACAATCCACCAGATCCGGATCTTCCGATGTGGATCGAGCGCTGGAACGAGTCGGGGCGCGGGCCGCGGATGCGGTTCACGACTCCTGATGACTTGATTGCTCGGATATCTGAGCAGCCGGCGGAGACGATTCCGACTCACTCGGGCGACTGGACTGACTTCTGGAACTTCGGGGCAGCCAGCTCAGCGCTGGAGATCAGCATCAATCGCCGGGCTAAGGCTGGGCTGAATGCCGCACGTTCAATCGATGCGCGACTGCCGTCTGATAATCGCCGCACGTGGGCGATGGGGGAGGCCTTCCAGGCCGCCGCAATGGGAGACGAGCATACGTGGGGAGCGTTCTGCTCCATGAACGGCACTGAGCCAGCACCTGTGATGGAACAGTGGATGCTCAAGGCTGAAAACTTCTACAAATCCCGATCCTATTCCAACCTCGCTCTGCGAGATGGGTTGGATGCCTGGGCTGGGAATCCGGTTCAGAGGTCAGGAAATGAGGGCGTGCTTCTGTTCAATCCCTCCGGTGTTCCAAAGCGCGGTCTGGTGCCGCTGCTGCTGGAGGTGAGCGAGGGCAAGTGGGAGCACTTGAACAGCTGCAGCCAGATCATCCCGACTCGGCAGGAGCTGCTTCCGGCTGGCGACGCTGTCTGGATTGACGCCGGTGATCTTGAGCCCTTTGAAGTGCGTCTCCTGGACGTTGACAAACTGCCTTTGGCAGCCGCTGAGCCTGAGGGCTGCTCAGTTGGCGATGGCGTCATTGAGTCCCTGGCCTACAAGCTGACTTTCGACACGGTCACGGGTCAGATCACCTCTCTCTACGACCACACGTCGGGCAAGGAAGTTATCGACCAGAGCAGCCGGTGGGGGTTCTTCGAACCGGTCCGCGAGACGATCGCTGAACCCACAGAGCGTGCCATTGAGACCGGCGATCCGCGCCAGAGTTTTGTCGACATGAGCCGCTGGCATGATGTCGAGTCGATGTGGAACCCAGACTGGGAAGCTGCTTACGAAATAGGCTCCTGCACTTCCTGCAAGGCTGAGATGACGCCTGAAGGGCCCGTCCTCACACGCGTCTACGCCGGTCCGAGCACGGAGACGGTCACCCAGGAGATTCTGCTCGACGCCTACTCCGGTGAAGTCAAGTTCACGGCCAAATTCGTGAAAGCGGATGTCCACGAGCCGGAGTCGCTCTACTTCCCCTTCGCACTCGGGATTTCCGATCCGAAGTACGTATTTGACACAGCCAGCCAAGCCACGGAGTGGTTCAGGGATCAACTCAAAGGCTCGTGCAAGGACTGGTTCACCTCAGACACCTACGCAGCCGCGCACGGTGAAGACCTCTGCGTGGTCATTGCATGCCCCGACGCACCGCTCTGGCAGGCAGGCGGCCTTAGCTTCGGCCGCTGTCAAACGGAGCCACCTGAAGGCAATGCCATGCTCGCGGCCTGGCCCATGAACAACTACTGGAACACAAACTTCAGGCTGTCGCAGCCGGGGCCAGTCAAGTTCACTTGGGTTCTAAAGACGATGTCAGCATTTGACGCCGCTAAAGCGGCCAGATGCGGTTCAGCGGCCCTTACGAAGGTCGATTGGAATCCAGTCGTATCACGCGAGCAAGCGCCCGGAGAAGGCAGCCTGATCAGCGTCGATAACGACCAAGTTCAACTGCTTCAGATGAAGCGGGCGGCCAGCGAGGGCATCATTGCTAGGCTGAAGAACCACTCAGATTCGCCAGCGACAGCACAGGTCACCCTGCCTGGCCAGGGAATCAGCAGTGCGCAGCTCTGCTCAACCCTTGAAGAGCCCAAGGAGACCATCAGCACAAACAACGGTGCGGCGGAAGTCACACTTCCACCGCACGCAATTGTCACAATCCTGCTGACTTAGTCCACTTCAAATACGGCGCGAAGAACCACAGGCTCAAACATCGGAGCCGGGGACATCATCGACCAGAAGACTTGGCCGCTCACGATGTCATACGTGCCGTTGTGCGAGATCGGCACTGACGGGCCGCTCACTGAGGTCAGCAGCTGAATGATCGTGTCATCGCCACCCTCCTCTTCCTCGCCTGGCGGCACCATTCCTGGGGGCTCGGTCGGGGCGCTGACGCTGCTCTTCCAGCCCTCAGACTCCTGCAGTTCTGAGAAGAAACTCCGAACGACCTTGAGACGATCTGCGCTCGACGCAGACGGAAACTCTGCCTTGAGCAGTGTGTACATCTCATTGCCGGCCATTGCGGTGATCTGGCGCATGCCATTGAGGGGGTTCATCATCACGCTGAACAGCATCGGCTCTTTCGGGCCGAAGAGGGCTCGCCAGAGGCTCGTTCTGAGCCCCGCCGCCACCGACTCATACTGGGCTGGAGTCGGATTCAGAACCGCGAGGTGCTTGGTGAGAAGCTCATCGACATCCCCTGTCGGGTCGTCCATGTCCTTTTCGCCCTGCCACGTGTAAGTCTCCGTGTAGATCAGCCGCTTGCCTTCCTTCGTGACGCTGATGCTGCACAGCAGCTGGTGCCCTTGGCCGTCATCGAGGACATAGTCCTGAACACCAGCAGCAGTTGGGCTGATGGTCCGGGTCCCGGTGAGGCTTGTACTCTCTTCGGATTCGAACTCCTCCGTCTTCCAGTCGTCCGTGAAATCCACGAATGAAGAGGGGTTTGGAGTCTCCATTCCAGGCATCATCCCGGCTGGAACCGTAATTGTCACCGTCCGCTCAACAGACCCATCTGCGTTCAGGATTGAAGTGGATTCAGCCTGAGTGCACCCGCCAAGAACCAGGGCTGCAGCTGCGAGCGCAGCGAGCATCGTTGCCTTCATGCGGTTATTGTATACCGCGCGTGAAGATTAGAGCACGAACGGTGGAATGACGGGCTCAGCTTTGGGTGGCGCCTGCCAGATTCGCTTTCCGTCCTTGCCCAAAACGAGGCCAACCTTCGGGCCCAGGTGTAGGGTCGCATCACCGCTGGGAGTGGTCGCTTCAATGCGGCCTTCGGTCGTCGCGCGGATGTTGACGAGAGCCTTGGTGCCGTTCTTGCTCAGGGTGATTTGGGGGCCCGCCGCCATAGATTCCAGCTTGATTACGTCCTTCCCAGCCGTGTTCGGAATCAGGATTGAAGGTTTGCCGTTGCCCTGAATCTGAATGAGGCTTCGGGAATTGCGTCCAGCTGTGAGGAAACTGTCCTGCCCTTTAACCACGGCCTGCGCCATGGCGCCGCTGCGCGATTCGACTTGGAGGCCGCTTCCACCGGGGCCGACGCCAAGATTGATGCGAGCCTCATTGCCCGCGGCCAGGGTAAGTGAAGGCTGACCGCCAGACATCAGAAACAGCGACCCTGTCCCGCCCTGGCCAGTAATGAGGCCGACAACCCGGCCTTGCTCGTTGATCATTCTCAGGCCTGCGTTGGGGATGTTGAGATACTCGATGCTCTCCACATTCGGTCTGGTCTGTCTGACCTGCGCCGCCGCGTCGATCGGCTGTCTGTTCGCAGCAAACGATCCGAAATAGCAGCCACCAGCGACCGCTGCGACGAGCCCGGCGTACTGAATCCCGTTCATCTTCATGGTTCTAGTCGTTGGACGACTAGGGTGTGCAGGCCGTTCCGCCGATCGGTCGGCTAAACTGTCGCACAT
>JALGYA010000061.1 GCA_029824475.1 Fimbriimonadia bacterium
TACTTCTCTGCCAGCGCATCGAATGCCTCCCTATCACCTTTCTGAGCCCTCTGAATCAGAACGGCGTCGTCTTGATTGTTGTCACTCATAAGTGCGCATCACTTGGCATTTCGCTGGCCGACTGCCCTCGCGATTGCCTCTGCCTCCTCATCAGAGAGACCGAGCTTTGACTGTCCGTTTCGAAGCTCCTTTCCAAAGATCCTTGAATCGGCCCTGCCGACCTGCGATGTCAGCACGGCTCCGTTCCCATCGTCATCATATACGGCCAGGCTGAAGCTTTGATCGCCGCCGATGTCATCAAAAGCATCGTATCGAACGAGACCAATGAACCGTTTTGCCGTGACCAGCTTGGATTCAGCCGCTGTGAGCCGAGCCTCCCGACTGTCGGCGGAATCCTGGATACCCTTCATCACGTCGGCGTGGGCGATCAGCATCTGCTCCACGTTTTCGCCGTCCGCGCCATCGATCAAGGTGCTGAGTTGAGAACCCAGGCTTTTGAGTCTGTTGGACTGCCACCATATGAGGCCCAACAGCAGAAGCACCGCCGCCGCGAGAGCGACGATGACGGCTCCCATGATCGGCTGAATCAAGTTGTTGAGCTCGGACATGACCAAATACTGACCTTCGTGGAAGGCCGTGCGTCAAGTATAACCTGGAGCACTCCTCTGCAGCCGAAAGACGATGATTGAGAAGATCGACAAGCAGCCCAAGAAACGCCTCCTTATCACAGGGTTTGGCGTTTTCTTACTGTTCCTGCTTGCCATCGCGATCTTCTTCTACAAGTCGTTCTGGACGATCAGCGTCCAGGGCCCTTCGATGGAGCCGACACTCGACAACGGCGACAGGCTGCTGATCACCAAAGCCTACTGGCTAGTTGGCAGCATCCAGAAGAACGACATCGTGGTTGCGCACCGGCCGGGCTCAGACGAGATCATTATCAAGCGCGTTCTTGCCTTGGGCGGTGAGCGGGTGGAATACAGTCTGCAGCCGAAGGCTCACTCCATCGCGGAAGGGCCGTACATCGTTCCGGCAGGGCATGTCTATCTCATTGGGGACAATCGACCCGTTTCCGAGGACAGTCAAGTCTTTGGGGCAGTTCCCTTGGAGAATGTGATTGGCAAGGTCGTCGTGACGAATCGTCAGGGTCCGGCGGAATAGTGAAATTCCCCTGCGGCAAGCACGGGAGACAGCGGCTTGAGTTTTTTGCGGCCCCTTTCCGACCGCCTTTGAGGGCATTTGCCGCCTTGGTCTACCCTTGGAGGGAGGACGAAGTGCTGCTCTCCTGTATTGAGGATCGCGGCTGGTGCATTCCCAGCGGCGGCGTCGAGCCGAACGAATCGAGCGAGGAGGCGGGACGCCGTGAGAGCATCGAAGAGGCAGGAGTCACCCTCGGCCCGTTGGCGTATATCGGCTGCTGCAGGCTTGCTGACAGCAGAGAGGTTCGATGGGCTGAGGCCTTCACCGCTGAAGTCTGCAGCCTAGGCGAGATCGATCCCCAGTTCGAATCAACGGGGCGGAAGTTCGTGAAGCTCTCCGATCTGCCGGACATCTACTACTGCTGGGATGATCTCACTGAGGCGATGTTCCAGCATGCCTACAATGCGATTCAACGGCAGAGATCAGTCCTCGGAGGCTGAGTCCTCTGTGAAGAGCGGGATCTGACCCACCTTGATGGCAGCCATTTCGCCGACTTCCGGCGGCTTCTCGAATGCCATCTTGGTGAGGTCCTTCGGGACGTCGATGGGATACTCGCCGCTGAAGCAGGCCAAACAGTAGCTGCTCTTGCCAAGGTCCGAACGGACCGCTTTCACCACTCCCGGAATGCTGAGGTAGCCGAGGCTGTCGGCACCGAGGTGTTCACCGATCTCATCGATGGTCTTCACGGCAGCGACGAGCTCGCCCTTGCTTGCCATGTCGATGCCATAGAAGCACGGGTATTTGATCGGCGGGGCGGTGATCCGGACGTGGACTTCTTTGGCGCCGGCGTCGTAGAGCATCTTGACGATCTGAGTTGTTGTTGTGCCGCGGACGATTGAGTCGTCGACAAGCACGATTCGCTGCCCTTTGATGTGCTCGTCGATCGGGCTCAGCTTCATGCGGACGCCGCGCTCGCGCATCCGCTGGTCCGGCTGGATGAAAGTGCGGTGGATATAGCGGCTCTTGGACATCCCTTCACAGTAGGGGATTCCGCTCGCGTCGCTGTAGCCTAAGGCTGCCGGAATTCCGGAATCTGGCACTGGCACGACGATGTCGGCTTCAACTGGATACTCGTTGAACAGCTCTTCACCCATGCGTTTTCGTGCGCCGTAGAGGGTGGTGTCGTACATCACCGAATCAGGGCGCGCGAAGTAGATGAACTCGAACATGCACATCGCTGGGCGCTGGGTCGGCACGACCTGAACAAAGCGCATCCCATCATTAGAGATGATCACGCACTCGCCTGGCTGAATTTCGTGGGTGACTTCCCCACCGACTGGGCCGAAGGCGCAGGTTTCGCTGGCGATCATCCAGCCGTCGTCCATGGTGCCTGCGGAGAGCGGTCGGACGCCGTGCGGGTCACGGAATCCGATGATTTCGTTCTTGGTGAGAACTGCTACAGAGTATGCGCCCTGGATTTTCTTCATCGCCACCCGGACGGCCTCTTCGATGCCGTTGTGGAGGTTGGTGATGATGAGGCGCGCGATGACCTCACTGTCGGCTGTCGACTCAAAGGTCTCGCCTTCGGCCTCCATCTCTTCGCGGATTTCAACTGCGTTGATCAGGTTGCCGTTGTGTGCGACCGCGATTTCGCCGACCTGGCTGGTGCAGAAGATGGGCTGGGCGTTGCGGCTGACGCTGGCTCCGGTAGTGGAGTACCGGGTGTGGCCGATGGCCATGTTGCCGACGAGGGTCTCGAGAATCTCTTCGTTGAAGACCTGGCTCACCAGGCCCATGTCGCGGTGCATGCGGACCTTGTCGCCGTCGCTGACAGCGATTCCGGTCGACTCCTGGCCGCGGTGCTGAAGGGCGAAAAGGGTGAAAAATGAAAGTCTTGCGGCATGTCCGTCACGGGTGAAAATTCCCGTGACGCCGCACTCTTCTTTGATCCGGTCGGAATGCCAGGCCTCGTCGTGCATGACTTGCCGGGATTATAGCTTGTTGGTCTTGCCTAGGCAGCGCAGTTCTGGGCTCTTTTCTTCTCCTCTGGAGGGGTGCTGCTCGAGTCGCCTTGAGAAGCTGCCGCGATCATGGCCGGTAATGACGCCCCCACCATGATCTGCGCAGCAGAAGTCCGAATCGGATGAGGCGATTCCTCCTGACACCGCTCAGCGGCTGAATCGCAGCCCCCAAGGCACTCTCGACTCCACCGATCACAAACTGTGAGAAGCTCGAATTTCGTTTCGCTAGAGGGTAAGATTCGCGAGACTTTTGAGGACGAGACAATGAATAAGGTTTTTGCTGCAGTTTTGACATTTGGATCTCTTGCAACATTGCTTGGATGTGGTGGAAACGTGGGCAGCAGAGCGGCGGCGGCCAGAGGCGAAGGCGCCCTGACCGTGATCGCAAATTTCGGACTGCAGACACGCTCTGCTCCAGGCTACGTTGACACTGTCAGTGTTACGGTCACTCCGCCGGAAGGAGTCATCCTCCCGAGCTCATTTCCAAATCCGTTCCTGTTGACGCGAGACAGCCAGCGCCTCAAGATCGACGGATTGCGGGCCAGCGACGAAGCCTACCGTCTGAGTATGGAAGCCCTTACCGATGGAGCAGTTGTTGGCACGGCCCAGAAAGAGGTGGTTGTGGCGACCGATGCGACCCAGCAGATCGACGTCTCAACTGATCTTTCTGATCTGATTGCCAGGATTGTCATTGGTGGAGGAAACGCGATAAACCTGGGCAGAGGAGTCGTATTCCTGGCTCAGGCTCAGAATTCGAATGACGAAGCCCTTTTCCCGGGCGGAGGCTTTGTCTGGACAAGCACAGATCCATCAATCGTCAGCATTGATCGCGAGACGGGAATGGCGACTGCTAACGCGCTCGGCAGCACCTTCGTCACTGTGAATCTGGTTGGAACAGCACACTCCAGAACATTCGAAGTTTTCGTTATTGAGTTCTGATCTCCGCGGGCTCTTGAGAAGGAGCTGGTGAATTGGCCCTGTGGAAACGAGCTCCGCAGGGCCAATTTCGTTCTGACCAGCCGTGTTCCGAGCCCAGTTCACAGCTTGCTCCTGCTAACTAGACGCCACGAAGTCCCCCAATCACGTCGCAATCGTTGCCGGCATCACGGCTGACTCTGTAGCATGCCTTCCGGATCGATCTTCTTTGCCCAGTCCCAAAGTCCAAAGCCGCCTTCGCCGGAGAAGACTTGGTACCAGTTGTCTGTGCCGGGATAGCTGAACACGATGTGGCCACAGTCTGGATCTATGGACAGATCGACCGGCTGTTCTTCATGCTGCAGCCTTATCACCATCTGTGGGATGTGGGAGCAGGCAGCGATGGCCGTGGGAGTATTGGCTTGATCGAATTTCTCCAACTCCTCCATTAGTTCATTGAACTCATCGGAGGTGAGGGATCTGCCCGGGACGGTGGATTCGAGAAGCCCCTTGCTGACGAATACTGAATCATCGCCTAGCGATAGAGCTGCATCCTTCAGGCCACCGCTGTAGATCTCAGCTGAAGCCGCATCGAGGGCAGAGCGATAGTATTTGGGAATCTGCCGCTGGCCGCAGCCGACCAGCAGCAATGCTGCCATGAGAATCATCCCCACCCTTAGCGTCACGCTCATGATCTATTTCGGTTCTACGCCGCTCCGGGCACCGGAGTCGCATGCTCCGGTGCCCATCGGCTTGCTTCACTACGCCTGAAGGAACACCCAGACGAAGCCGTGTGTCTGCTGTTCGCCTCTCAGTTCGCTGATGCGAGCGTAGGCTGTACTATAGGCTTCGTTGGCATCAGCCATCCCTTCGTCTTCACTCATCACCTCAGAATAGGCTTCGCCGTACCGCGACATCTGCTCCTCAGTCATGTCTTCGACGCTCTTGGCCCCCAGCTTTTCGAGGATTTTCTCCTCCATGCTGTCGTAATAGGTGTACGTCGCTTCCGCAAGCTCATCGATCTGCTCTTCCAGGTCCGCCAACTCCTTCTTCTCGGCTGAAGTCAGATCTTTGGCGGGCGCCTTGACATACGTGTAATCGCCTGCAAGAATGTCGAGCTTTCCGTCTCCATTCCAGTCGGTGACACACGGCTTAATGCGTGAACCGAGAAGCGGCTCCTTCAGCACCAGAGTCTTGGCGTCATTCGCCTCTTTCGCCTCCCAAGACCCCTCACCTTTGAAGAGGAAATCAGGGTCGCCAAGTTCAGTGGCGCCGACTTCCGAACAGTAGTAGATCGCGAGATTGTCGTCGTCACCGAGCACCAGGTCCGTCAGGCCGTCGCCATTGAAGTCGCCAAAGCAGACGCCGCCGTCAGGAGCGCTGATCGCTTCGCCATTAGAGGTCAGTTCGACCTCTTTGCCGAACTTCAAATCGCCTTCGTTTTCGATGAAGTAGACCGGTCCGCTGATCGTTCCGGTGATGACGTCAAGGTCACCATCGCCGTCCCAGTCGAACATCTTCGCGCCTAGCGCGCTCTCGGGATTGACCGGCTCGCCGCTGGTCTGCTTGATTGAGACCTTATCGGCGTGGGTTCCATCGCCTTGACCGAGGAAGTAGAAGAGTCCAGCCGTGTATGAGCCGGAGAACATGTCTTGGATGCCGTCGCCGTTTACGTCCACAACCTGTGGAGTGAAGCCGATGCATCATCCGTAGTCGACGGTCGCTGTCTTGCCGCCGGCCTGGAACCACTCGAAGTCCTTAAACTCCTGGTTGGTGGCAGTGCCGTGGTTCTTGTAGATACGCGCCTTGCCGCCGTCGAACTGCCCGACGATGAGATCTGGGATCTTGTCGCCGTCCATATCGGCATAGGCCGGGGCCGCGTGGCCTGTGTCGACCGTGATGGCCCGGCCATTGGCCATGACCTGGAAGGGCTGGTTGAAGGCCACTGCGCTCAGCTGGACATTTTCCCCTGGCGTGTGGCTTTGAGCTGACTCGGTGGATGTTGAATCGGGCTTTGAGACAGCCTTGGATTCATCAGGACTGCAGCCGCAATAGAGGGCGGCTGCCCCGAGCATGAAGATCGCTGAAATTCTTTCCCTCATGCCCCTATTATTGACCAACAAATGGAAGGCGGTGATGTTCACCGCCTTCCAGCCATCAGATTACTTAGCAGGCCAGGCCCACTCGTCGGCGTATTTGGGAGCAAGTTTTCGCTCCTGCCTGACCAGCCGAGCGAAGATGTCGTTGCTGATCGAGCCGGAGTTTTCCAACGCCCTTTGGAATGCGGGCAGATGCGACTCCTTGGAGGCTCTGCGCAGATTGGTGAAGACGCGTGTCAGGTTTCGGTGCTTCTTGACCTTGGGCAGAAGCGCATCGAACATCGCGACGTTCTTCTTCTCTGCTGCGACGCCTTCCTTGGCTGCATCCTTCAACGACTTTGGAGCCTTGATCTTGCCCCTGTAGTTGTCCTTGGGGATGGGGATGTTGTATCGGCGGAGCTGTCTTTGCAGGGCCTGGATGTGGCGGCCTTCGGCGACGATGATGCTCTTGTAGGGCTGAACGTTTCCGAACTTCTTGATGATCGCGTCGTAGGTCGCCCGTGCCGCGTACTCACCATCTGGCCCGTTGAGAGCTTGGATCAAAGCCGTCTTCACGTCGCTCGGCAGTGCTGCTTGGCTGGTCTGGGCCATGGAGCTTGAGGCCATGGCGGCTGCTGCGATTAGGAGTAGTGTGCGTGCTTTCATTTGTCGTCCTCAATAGAGGAGAGGCACGCTGGGCAGGCACGGATTCTTGGGTCCCAGGTCAGTTCTTGATCTGCTCCAGACACCGGTGGAACAGCGCTTCGATGCCGAAGTCGTAGACTTCGTTGAGAGCCTCTTCTGTCGGCTCTTCACCTTTCAGGCGGATGAAGAGATCGACTATGAGAGAATTGTTGGCGTAGCCGTCCATGAGGCGGCCGATGCCCTCCAGGCCCTGAAGCAGCCGCAGGTACTCGCCGATTGCGGCGGACTGCTGGTACGCGCGCCAGACGATTTCGCGGCCGTCTTTCGATTCTCTGTTCTGCTGGAAGCCTTGGCTGAGAGTAACAGGATCAACCCAGGGCCATTCGCCGGAGGCGAACTTCTCGAGCGATTCCCTCTGCAGATCACCGCCAGCGGTCATCGCGGCCGCTTCATCGAGCCAGATCGGGCAGAGGCCGTTCGAGCGGTTCATGTTCATCACATGCGCGTACTCGTGGCGGATCACCTCGTCCATGTCGGCGATATCGCGGGTCAAGGCGGAGGGGATACAGACCTTTTCGTACGGATACTTGTCCATGCAGAACCCGTGTCTGCCGGGAGCCCAAGGCGTGTTGGCGGTACGGGCCAGAAGGGTGATCAAAACCTTAGGTCGGTCCTTGTATCCGAAGTCATAGCAGACCTTCTCGCACGACCGGACGGCCTCTGCAGCGATTGCACTGAACGGCATATCGGCGTCATCCGGCACCCATTCGATCTGGAGCCATTCGTTGACTTCCCTGATCTCGCTGACTTGACGCGTCACCCACTCGGCTTCGATCAGCCGGAACGTGGTCATCCCGACACCCATTGAGCCGGAGCCCAGCGACTTGGCGGCATCATATGCCGGTTCGATCCGATCCCAGTAATAGTCCTCCTGGACGACACTCCACGCGGCGTATTCCCCGTTCGCGCCGTAGCGCGACGAGAGATCGACCCAAGGCTTGTGGCTCGACACTACAGGTTCTCGACTTTGAAGCCTTCGCGGTACTTGCGGCGAGCGTAGGCGTTCGCTTCGAACTTATTCGTGAACTGCACGGCGTCCGTGTCCCAAATGAGTGACTCACCGGGGAATCGCGAAGCGATTGCTCCGAGGACCATCGATTCGGTGATCTTGGCGGCGAACTCGAAGTGGGTCATCGTCCCGTTGCGGCCGAAGCAGGCATCCACCCACTGATGCCAGTGATTCTGCGGCCCGACTTCAGGGATATCCATGGGCACTTCTTTGCCGTCGACAAACAGCCGGTTGGGGCTGCCGTGTCCGGCGAGGAACGAGCCCTCTTCACCGATGATGACGCAGGCGTTTCCTGGGAAGGCGAAGTCTGCCGGCAGTCCGATCTCCGTCAGGCTCGGCTTGTTGCCGCCGTCGTACCAGGTGAAGGGCATGCTGTCGCGGGCGGTGAACATATTGCCCGGGAAGGTCATGTGCACAACCTGCTTGGTCGGCATCTGGTCTTCGGTGTTGTCCGTGCAGTCTGTTCTGATCGTCATCGGCGCTTCGAGGCCAAATGCGTAGAACGGAGCATCGAGGATATGACAAGCCATATCTCCGATGGCACCGCAGCCGAAGTCGTAGACGCCGCGCCAAGAACCAGGGTGGTACCGGCCATTCTTGTAGGGTCTTTCCGGGGCGCCGCCCAGCCAGACATCCCAGTTCAGGTGCTCAGGGATCGGGTCAGAGCCTTCGACTCGAGGCTGGCCCTGTGTCCATCCTGGCCGGTTCGTCCAGCCGTGGATCTCCTTGACCGCGCCCATCACGCCCTGCTCCAAGAGCTGGATGCCCTGTCGCTTATTCGGTGAAGAGGCGACCTGCGTGCCCATCTGGGTGGCGAGATGCGGCTTGAGCTGAGATTGGATACTGAGCTGGCGGGCCTCATAGGGGCACCAGGTGAGCGGCTTTTGGCAGTAGACGTGCTTGTCTCGATTCAGGCCTTCCATCGCTGCCAGCGCGTGGGTGTGGTCTGGGGTGGAGACGATGACCGCGTCAAACTTATCGCCCATTTCGGCGTACATCTCCCGCCAGTCGGAGTAGCCGGGGCACTTGTATCTGTCGGTTGAACGCTTGAGGTTGTTGGCGTCCGTATCGACCAGGCCGACGACTTCGACGTCCTTATGCATCGCCGTGGATGTGAGGTCCCCGAGGCCCATTCCACCGCAGCCGATGGAGACAATTTGGAGCTTTTCGTTCTGATTTGCTGGCATGTTATTGAACAGGCTTCGCCTCGAAGCCTTCTCGGTAGTCGCCCTTGCTGTACTGCTTCGCGGAGTAGCGGTTGAGCACGCGCATCTCTTCTGCATCCCAGAGCAGCGTTGACCCGGGATAGTGGCTGCCGACGGCCCCGAGGAGCATCGCTTCGGTCAGCTTGGCGGAGAATTCAAAGTGTGTCTCGGTCTTGACTCTGCCGAAGCAGGCGTCGACCCAAAACTTGTAGTGATCGCGGCCCTCAAGATCAGGTTCGTCAAAATCGACTTCGACCCTGTTTCGGAAGAGCCTGGACCACATGTCGGTGGATACGATAAGGGTGCCTTCAGTGCCGACGACGGCGCAGCAGTTTTGGGGAATCTCCTCGCCTTCAGGCATTCCGAGCTCCTCGTTAGTCGGCAGGATTTTTCCGTCGTACCAGGTGAAGGGCAGGCTGTCTCTTTCCGTGAATTGATTGCCCGCGAAGGTCATTTGCACGACCTGTTTGCTTGGGAACTGGTCCTCTGTGACATCGTCGCAGTCGACTCTGACCGTCATCGGATCGGCGAGGTCCATCGCGTAGAACGGCGTGTCCATGATGTGGCACGCCATATCTCCGATTGCACCGCATCCAAAGTCGTGGAAGCCTCGCCACTTGAAACCGTGATAGGCGCCTGCTTTGAAAGGGCGAACAGGTGCTGGCCCGAGCCACAGATCCCAACTCAGGGTGTCGGGGATTGGGTCTTCGCCGGTGAGTCGCTCGCTGCCCTGCGGCCACCAGCCGGTCGGTCTGTCCGTCCAGCCGTAGATCGCTTTGATCGCGCCCAGGCCTCCCTCTTGGATCATCTTGACGCTCTGTCGTTTATGGACTTTGCTGGCGCTCTGTGTGCCCATCTGAGTTGCCAAATGCGGCTTCTTCTTGCTGGCGAGGCTCAGTTGTCTGGCCTCCCAGATTGACCAAGTCAAGGGCTTCTGACAATAGACATGCATGTCGAGGTCCATCGCCTTGAGGGCAGCGACCGCGTGGACATGGTCGGGAGTGGAGACGAGGATCGCGTCGATGCTGTCTGACATGTCAGCAAACATCTCTCGGAAGTCGGCATAGCCGGGAACGTCGTACTCATTGGTCGCCTTGAGGAGGCGATTTGAATCGACGTCGCAGCAGGCGACAATCTCAGCGTCCTCGTGGGCATTGGTGCCCGCGAGATCCACCCAGCCTTTGCCGCCGGATCCAATCCCGGCGACCTGCAGTCGTTCGTTTTTGCCGAGTGCCATTCAGGCCTCCTAGAGATTCTCGACTTCGAAGCCGCTGCGGTACTCGCGTTTGACGTAAGTCTTCGCTGTGTAGCGGTTCTTGGCGCGCAGGTTAGTCGCGTCCCAAAGAAGAGTTGAACCAGGATAGTGGCAGCCGATCGAGCCGAGCAGCATGGACTCTGTGAGTCGTGAAGCGAACTCAAAGTTCGCTTCAGTCTGAACTTTGCCGAGGCAGCCATCCACCCAGTGGTGATAGTGATTGCGGGGCTCCAGCTCCTTCTTCTCGTAGGTCACCTCAGTCCTGTTTCGGAACAGGCGAGTTCCACCGTCCATGTGGACGAGCAGGGTGCCTTCGTCGCCGATCAGGCAGCAGCAGTTCTGAGGAACTTTCTCGCCTTCGGGCAGGCCGAGCACGTCGGCTGGCGGGATGATTCCGCCATCGGTCCAGGTGAAGGGCAGGCTATCGCGGCTGGTCATGTGGTTGCCGGCAAAGGTCATTCTGACCGTCTGTTTGCTCGGGAACTGGTCGTTTGTGACGTCGTCGCAGTCGACGCGGAACGTGAGGGGGTAGGTGAGGCCAAGAGCGTGGAAGGGGGTGTCCGCGATATGACAGGCCATATCGCCAATGGCGCCGCCGCCGAAGTCAAAAATTCCACGCCATTTGAACGGCGCATAGACACCTTCTTTATAGGGTCGAACTTCTGCCGTGCCGAGCCAGAGATCCCAATTCAGGTGCTCCGGAACTGGATCTTCGCCTGTCGGTCGCTCCTGCCCCTGAGGCCACCAGCCGGCTGGTCGGTCGGACCAGGCGTATATCTCTTTGATTCCGCCAATGATGCCGCCTTGGAGCTCCGTGATCGCCTGGCGTTTGCCCTGCGAAGCAGATCGCTGAATGCCCATCTGGGTTGCCAGGTGGGGATTCTCCTGTGAAACGATGCTGAGCTGCCGCGATTCGTGGATCGACCAGGTCAGCGGCTTCTGACAGTAGACGTGCTTGCCCCCAAGCAGACCAGACATCGCTGCCGGAGCGTGGGTGTGGTCCGGAGTCGATACGGTTATCGCATCGATTTTGTCGCCCATCTTGGCGAGCATTTCGCGGTAATCGGCAAAGCCTTCACTTTTGAAATGGTCTGTCGCGCGCTTGAGCTGCCGTGCATCGACGTCGCAGCAGGCGACGACTTCTACATCTGGGTGGCTGGCCACCTGCCGGATGTCAGCCCAGCCCATTCCTCCACTCCCGATTGAAGCGACCTGGAGCTTCTCGTTTGCGGACGCCCGCGCAATCCGCGGGGCCATCCCTGTTGCTGCTGCAACGGCCGCCATTCCGGCGCCTTTGAGCACTGTTCTTCTGGAAATTGAAGAGCCTTCCATCTACGATCCTCTGCCCGCGGGTTTTACCGGTTCGGCAGCCCAGGCCGCAAGGTTCAAGACGCTAAAGATCGCGCGGGAGACGAGAAACGAAATCCACCAGAGCACCGGTGGTCGGCCTCATGGGAGTGATCCCAGCGTTTTTCAGCTTCTCTGAGCTGAGCGCGCTGTACTTCGGCCGCCTTGCGGGAGTTGGCCACTCTTCCGTTGATACAGCGGTGATCTCTGGAGAGGATACCGTGTCGTCGCAGCAGGCGCCATAGGCTGCGTTCACTTGAGTCGCAAACTCGTGCCAGGACATGACATCCGAGCCGGCCGCGTGCCAGATGCCACCGTCAACATCGGATTCGATCATGTCGCCCAAGACGCGGGCGAGGTCCGCCGTATAGGAGGGTGTACCGATTTGATCGTTGACGACTCGGAGGTCCTTCCCAGCCAGCCAGGCCTTGATCATCGTGCGGGGGAACGACTTGCCGTTAGGGCCGTAGAGCCACGCCGTGCGCACGATAATCGAGTCAGGGTTCTCCTTCAGTGCGTTCTTTTCGCCAGCGAACTTGGTCTGTCCGTAGGCGCCGATCGGATTGGTGGAGGCCTCTTCGGGGATCGGCACATCGTGGGTGCCGTCAAACACGAAGTCCGTACTGATGTGCATGAAGCGCCAGTCATTCTTGGCGCACATGTAGGCAAGGACCCCGGGCGCGGTGCCGTTGATTCTCTGCGCCTGCCAGCGGTCTTCTTCGGCTCCGTCTACATCGGTAAAGGCGGCGCAGTTCACCACCCAATTGAGATTCCCCCAGTCGCGTCTTCTTAGGCTTTCAAGGTGGTCTGGATTGGAGATGTCGCGCTCTTTCGAGCTGGGAGCCTCGACGTAGTGGCCGCGGCTGGTGAATTCAGCTGCAACATCTGAGCCGAGCATTCCTGAGCCTCCGAGGACAAGAATCCGCTTCGGCGGTTCAGGCTCGACGATTGCCAGATCGATTTCAGGTTCAGACATTAATGGCGCCCTTGTGTTCTGGATTCGTCTCTCTGATGTCGACTCCGTGCTCCAGCCAGGCCTTGAGGTTGATCTGTAACATGGTCCAGCCGCCGTAGCAGTCGAATTGGCAGGATATGCGGTCATCAAGTGAACCGCTGGGTGACGCCTGGGTCAGCTCAAGCTTCACTTCGCCGCCATCTTCTGTCCACTTGACTTCGACGTGGCCCGTGTCTTC
>JALGYA010000281.1 GCA_029824475.1 Fimbriimonadia bacterium
CTAACCCTCTGGGCTCCTGGCATGTCGGAAATCACGATCCAGACAAGCTCAGGCGAGGCCAGGCAGATCGACGTCTGGGACAACATGTGCCCCGGAATCCGGGAATCAGACGAAGCGGCCGAGTGGCTCTCCGAATACCTCCACGAACCGGCCGCCCTCTATCGATTTGACACCACAGGCCACCGCCCAGTCGACACGGAATGGGCAGGGGAATCCGGCGTCGGAGCCGCCTTCAACGACATCACCCAATTCCTCGTCGCAAACCAAACCTCACTCACAGACCTCAACAAGTGGCGAGCAGAACAGGACATGCCAGAGAGCCGAATCGACCGCTTCCGAGCAAACATCGTCCTAGAAGGCCTCGAGCCCTGGGAAGAGGACAAAATCCCAGCCCTGGAAGCACGGGGAGGAGCAAAGCTGGAGCTCGTCCGCCCCTGCAGCCGATGCAGAGTCACCGACGTCGACCAGCAGACGGGAGTCGAAGAAGACCTCGGAAACCTCCACATCCTCGGCCAGAATCGCAAGTTCCGCAACTACTTAGGCGGCGCCAAGGTGATGTTCGGAGTCCAGGCAATCACCTTAAATGGAACTGGCCAAACCCTCAAGGTCGGCCAGGAGCTCCACAAAGCAGAGGTCTCAGCAGGCCTGCCTGGCCTGCCGAGACTCTTTCCGCTCTAGTCAGCAGGCACGAGCCGGATGATCTTGTCCGGACCATTCAAGGCAACGTAGATCGTGCCGTCTTTGTGTGTCTCAATGGCGCGGACACGGCCGAGGCCGTGAAGCAGCTCTTCGTGCTCCACCATCTCGCCATCCTCCATCGTGAAGCGGTCGACATTCTTGCCAGAGAGCCCGCCAGCAATCAAGTCACCGTTCCACTCTGGGAATGCCGATCCGGTGATCGTATCCATACCGCTGGAGCCAACTGAAGGAAGCCAGCGGAACGCCGGCTGGGCGATAGAGTCTTCATCTTCCGGCCACGGAAGATAGTCAGGTGAATCGTTGTAGTTAATGCTGAGCGAGTAGATTGGCCAGCCATAATTCGCGCCTTTTGTGATCAGGTTGACCTCGTCGCCGCCTCGGGGACCGTGCTCCGTGTTCCAGATGTTTCCGTCTAGGTCGACGGTCATGCCCTGTGGATTCCGGTGGCCGTAAGCCCACATCGGATTGCCAGGGATCGGGTTGTCGTCAGGGATAGAACCATCCAAATTTAGCCGCATCGTCTTGCCGTAGGGCGTTGATGTGTCCTGCACTCGTGCATTGGTGCCGCGCTCGCCCACTCCGAAGAACACATGGCCTTCGTCGTCAAAAATGATCTTGCAGCCGAAGTGGACTCCCGCCCCGCTGTAATACTCCTGATCGGCCTCATAAATGGTCTCCTGGCTTGTCCATTTCAGGCCGTCCAGCTTGCCGCGATACAGCTTTGTCATCGCGCCTTTGGCGCCCTCGCCTGCTGGATCAGCTACGGAGATATAGATCCACCCTGACTCGTGGACAGCGACCTCCATCTGGCCGCCCTGACCCTGCTGAACCACGGGAGGCAGGCCTTCGAGCTCACCCACAAGTGACCCTCCATCAAACAGCATGATGCCGCCCGGTCGGTTGGTGACCAGCATTCTGCCGTCAGCCAGCCAGTCAAGTGACCAAGGAGTCGATAGACCTTCCGTCACCACATCTTCAACCTTAAAGTCGTGCTTCTCTGACTTGTAAACACCATCGACGGGTGTCGGCGAACCGAATTTTGCTCGCAGGCCCTTCTTCTGGAGCTCACGAATGTGCACGACCATTCCCCAGATCTGCTTGTCGGTCATCGTTTCGCCGAACGCTGCCATTCCGACCTGAGGGAGGCCTTCTTTGATCGAGTCAAAGAACCGTCGATCATAGTCTTGTGAGAACCGGGCCTCGGAAATGAACGTGTTCGCGCCGGCGCCACCGCCCGCTCCATCCTCACCGTGACAGGCGTTGCAGTTGTCGTTGAACATCTGCGTCACGCTGACGCGTTTGGTCTGTTCTGGCTTCGATTCAGAAGGTTGGGGCAGCAAAACGGCAGCGCTGACAAGAACGCCAGCCGCTGCGGCCACAGGAATCGCTTTGGTCATGAACTCAGAATACCTATCCGGTCCCGAAACAGCCCATCCCGACTTCCGGTATAGATTGATATCACCGAGGCCACAGGACATGAAGATCGAACTTGAACACGCCAACCTCTGCGTCAGAGATGTTGAGGCCATTAAGCAGTTCCTTCAGACAGCCTTTCCAGATTTCAAAGTGAGAGGAGGAGGCATCGCCAAGAACGGCAAGCCTTGGATGCACTTCGGCACGGATGAAACCTACATCGCTCTCACCGAGGCAACGCAGGACACCGACAAGCCTTGGAAGCCATATACCGGGACTCCCGGAGTCAATCATCTTGCCTACGTGGTAGATGACGTGGATGCGCTGGAACAGCGAATGATCAATGCGGGCTACTTCAACTCCACCGTCAACAACAAGCATCCCCACCGCAAGCGAGTCTATTTCCACGACCCAGAAGGCAACGATTGGGAGTTCGTGCAGTACTACTCCGATAACCCCTCGGAGCGCAACGACTACGACTTGCCAGACGCGTAGAAGCCCAGACTTAATGCAGAATAGAGGCGCCCGATCATGAAGTCCAAGCGCCTCCTTCCAACAGCCGCCGCAGTTCTGCTAACCTGCGGCATGGCCGCAGCCGAGTCCCGTCAGCCCAACATCGTCCTGATCTACACGGATGATCTTGGCTATGGAGACGTGAGTGTCAATGGCGCAAAGGCTGGACTCACCCCCAACATCGATAAGCTCGCTGCAGAGGGCCTCAATTTCACCGACGCTCACTGTACCGCTGCAACATGCACGCCTTCGCGCTACTCGCTGCTGACCGGCAGCTACGCGTTTCGCCAGAAGGGAACGGGCATTGCGCGCGGCAACGCCAACATGATCATCCAGGCTGGCCGCACTACCCTGCCTTCATTGCTTGGTGAAGCCGGCTACACAACAGGCGTTGTCGGAAAATGGCACCTCGGTTTGGGTGACGGCCCCATAGACTGGAACACGGATGTCCGCCCCGGTCCTAATGACATCGGCTTCGACTATCACTTTCTGATTCCGGCCACAGGTGACCGAAC
>JALGYA010000062.1 GCA_029824475.1 Fimbriimonadia bacterium
AGAACTGTGATTGCTGGCACGGGTGCAGCAGGCTCCGCTGATGGAGCGGGACCTGCCGCCACGTTCGACAGCCCTGACGGTGTGACGGTCGACTCCAACGGAGACCTCTACGTGACCGACGCTGGCACCAGCAGGATCCGCAAGATTTCAGATCCACTCGGCACACCCGTAGTCACGACCGTTGTGTCAAGTGGCCTGACGACAGTGGCCGATATTGAGGCGATGCAGATTCGCGGCGTGGAGTATTTGATCGTCGCCACGAAGCACGCAGTAACGGGTGTTGCGCTTCCTGGTGGTCAGGTCTTCACAGTTGCCGGCAATGTGACCTCCTCAGGCAATGTGAACGGAGCAGGCGACACTGCACGATTCAAGTTGGTTCGCGGTGTTGATTCTGTCAATGGGGCCGTCTTCGTGATGGACAGCCAGAACTACCAGGTGAAGCAGATCACGCTCGACCCTGGCGGGAATCCACTTAACTCTGCCGACTGGCATGTCGCGCTTTTGGCAGGTGATGGCACGAACGCATTTGCCGATGGGGCAGGTGATGTGGCTCAGTTCCAGTACTCGCAGCATCTGGCGGCCGCCCCGAGGGGTCTTCTCTACGCAGCGAGCTACTCTGGCGACAATGTCCGAGAGATCAAGAGCGAAGTGTCGACGCTTCCATTCCTTGGCAGTGGCGGCGGCGGCGCGACTGAGCCGGTGACAGTAACGAATGCTGATGGGCACATGCCATCCGGCGATCAGCCGGCATCCGATACTCTTCGACCGTTTTTCGCATCGAGCCGGACGATCCAGTCACTGCAGTCCTTGACGCTCGACAAGTGGTCGTTCAGCATTCCCGAAGGTGTCGCTGCTTTTGAGTTCGTGATGTCCGTGATGAGCTCTACGGAGACACCGGCAGTTCTTCCAGCGAACGAGAGTATTGGGACGACGGTGAAGGGCTCCGACCAGGTCATGGTAACGACGATCGCGGGCCAGAGAGGAGTCTACGAAAACATCGAGGGGCCTCTCGCCTCTGCGAAATTCAGGGGCTCTCCCATCCTCGCTTCATCAGATGAGGGCTCGGTCTTTGGGGGAACTTCCAGGAGCGTGTTTATCCTGCGCGATGATCGAGTCGTCGCCATATCAGGCTCTCCGAATTTGACATCAAGTCTGCCCACTAACGGGACTGGCACCGAAGGTTCGCCTGGCAACATCTACGGCATTGCCTGCAGCGCCGATGGCACGAAGGTTTTCACGTCAAACGCTGTTTCAGATACGATTGTGCTGATCTACAGAAGCTCCTGGGCGGATCCGATGCAGCCCAGCAGTTGGAGGACGGTTGAAGTCGCTGGCTCTGGAACAATCGGGTTCGCTGATGGCGCAGGGCACGTGGCTGAGTTCAGCAATCCCTACGGCCTGGCATACGATGATGGAGGCGGTTGGCTCTATGCTGCTTCTGTAACGAATCATGCGGTCCGCCGGATCAAGTTCACCGGTTCAAATCTCGAATTGAAGTCGCACTGGTACGTTGGAACGCTTTGTGGTGACGGCACGGCAACAGACACCGATGGACCCTTTGGAACAGTCAATACGCCCCGGCGAGTCGCTGTGGGGCCAGATGGCTCCATCTACATCTCTTCGACATCCTCGGATCTCATTAGGCGCTGCCTGCCGGACGGAGAGCTGTTCACGGTGGTCGGCACAGCCGGGTCCGGATTTGCGGATGGTGATTCAAGCACGGCCAGGTTCTCGGCTCCTTACGACATGGCAGTTGATGATTCGGGCTACATTTATGTTCTTGAAAACGGCTTCTCTTCTATCCGCCGAGTTAGCCCGACGGGATACGTCAAGACAGTCGCTGGGATAGGCTCGACTTCTGTGATCAGGGATGGCTTAGGCTCAGAGGCCGAGTTGGACTCGCCATTTGGCATGACTTTGCTTCCAGATGGTGATCTTCTGTTTGGCGACTTCTACACGCTCCGGACCGTGCAGCGAATCATCGACTAACCGTCGAAGTGCCCCAGCAGACGAGGATCGCCCCGAGCAAGCGCTCGGGGCGGTCTTTTTTTGCAATAGTGACGCGATTGTGGGCCGGTTTTTATATACTGATTGTGAGGTTTTGGATGAAAACTCGGTGTGGTCTTCTCATCCTGGCCAGCGCAGCCTTGGTGGGTTGTGGCGGGCAGGCAGTTGTTTCTGATGGTGGTTCGTCTGGTGGAACGGGAGGTGGCGCCACCCGAGATGCCGGCACGGCACGCATCCGTGTGAATGTGGAGTCGGGTGATGTCCTGGTCACGCAATTGGCTGGTGCTGACAGTCGTGCAGTGTTTAGCGGAGGTGCGGTTGGAGTGTCATCTTCGAGGGTCCTGGAGGACGCTGGTGAGCTGACAAGGCGTGCCATTGAGGTGACGCTGCGCAACAACACTCAGGAGCCGATCGGCTACAACGGCGGGTTCCGGGTGATCCTGGAGGACTTCGAGAACCTCTCCGGGTTGTCAACGGACTATCGCGCTGACTCGCAGGTTTCGACCCCTGCGTCTGGGCAGAGCAGACCCTATGGTGTTGAAGCTGACGAAAACGGAACCGTCTACTTCAGCCAGAAGAATTCGGGAACAGTCAAGAAGATGGTGGGCGGTTCTGTTTCCGTTGCTGCCACCGGCTTTTCTGGCCCGGCAGGCCTCGCTGCGATCTCAGGCACTGACCATCTCATCGTCGCGGAAAACTCAGGAAACGTGATCTCGGTCACGAGCAGGGTATCTGGCGGCAGAACCGTGCTCGCTGGAACGGGTGCAGCGGGCTCTGCCGACGGCCCGGCCGGTGCGGCTACTTTCAGCAGTCCAGATGGTGTTGCAGTGGACTCAAACGGCAATATCTATGTTGCTGATGCAGGCACAAGCAAGATCCGAATGATCTCCGATCCCTTTGGAACGCCGGTTGTTTCGACGCTTGTCTCGAGCGGGCTTGCTGTTGTTGCTGACATTGAAGTGATGTCGATAGCAGGCACGGAGTATCTGGTTGTTGCGAGCAAGAACTCGGTCCAAGGCGTGGCGCTTCCGGGTGGCCAGGTGTTCCCGATTGCAGGCTCATCGAGTTCGGGCAATGTTCAGGGTTCTGGCGATCTCGCCAGGTTCAAGCTGGTGCGAGGAGTTGATTCGGTCAACGGTGCGATCTTTGTCGTCGACTCGCAGAATTACCGCATGAAGCAGATCACGCTCAGGCATGGCGGCAATCCGATGGCTGCTTCGGATTGGCATGTAGCTTTTCTTGCAGGCACGAGCGGTCCTGGCCATGTCGATGGTGCAGGATACGTGGCTCAGTTTGAGTATTCGCAGCACATTGCTGCTTCTCTGGATGGCCACCTCTATGTGGCGGAGTACTCTGGCGACTCGATTCGAGAGATTGAAGGCACCAGCTCAACTCTGCCGTTTCTTGGATCGGGCGGATCGAGTGCGACTGAGGACGTTCAGATTACGAACGCTGACGGCTACATCTCCGGTCACGTCACAAATGACTATCAGCGCCGACCCTACTTTGATTCTGGGCAGACCTTAGCGGCTGGCCAGTCGCTGCAGATGCCGAAGTGGGCGTTCCTGATTCCTGAAGATGTGACGGCGTTTGAGTTCACGATGTCTCTCTCTGCTGAAGCAGAGACGCGGGCGACGTTGCCTGGAGTAATCGGCGTTAGCGGCACGGGATTCGAGGGTTCTCCCGAAGTCATGGTGACAACCTTTACAGGTCACCCTCTGAACAACGTAGATCTTGACGGCCCCATATCAACAGCCCGCATCAAAGGGAGTCCATATCTCGATTCAACCGCCGATGGCCTCGTGTTTGGCGCACGAGACAACCGTATCTTCGTGATCAAGGATGATATCGTCACGACCATCTCCGGCGGTGATGCCTTCACGAGCAGCACCGCTGTGCCGGGAGTTGGGCTCTCCGGATCGCCCGGCTATGTCTACGGCTTCTGCTGCAATGCAGATGGGACGATGTTGTTTACATCCAATGCGGTCTCGGACAGGATCTACATGTACTACCGTAACAGTGTCTACTATGATCCGGCTATTCCGAGCAACTGGACGATGGTGGAGATTGCTGGCACGACAAGCGGATTTACAGATGGCGACGGATCGACGGCGCAGTTTGCGAACCCCTACGGTGTTGTCTACGACAGCAACAGCGGCTGGCTCTACGTTGCTGATCTCTCAAACAACCGCCTCCGAAAGCTCAAATTGGTGGGCGCTGACAAGACTGACCCTACTCACTGGATAGTCAGGACTCTGGCTGGCAACGGCACCGCTACTGATACGGATGGATATGGGACGCTATCCTCGCCTCGAAGATTGGCTCTCGACCCACAGGGCAACGTTGTCTTCACAACATATGCAACCGACCTGGTTAGGAGCTGCAATCCCCGGGGCTTCTTGGATACGATCGTCGGGTCAGCAGGCTCCGGCTACGTTGATGGCGATTCTTCAACAGCTCAATTCAGCATTCCGCGAGGGCTGGACGTTGATCCCAATGGATATATTTTCATTGGAGAGGATGGCATTCAGAACGCGATCCGTCGGATCAGCCCTAATGGCTATGTGAAGACGGTCTCAGGCAGGTACGGCAGCGGGATTCTCGACGGGACCGGAGATGTGGCCAGACACTCCGGCCCGTTCAGCGTTACGCTCTTGCCCGATGGCGATTTGATGGTGTCCGAGGCCAACACGCTGAGGAAGGTCCAGCGGATCATCGACTAGCCTCGACTGACAAGCAGGCCCCGCTTCGGTTCGAACTGAGGCGGGGCTTGATGTCGTCTTACTATCGGGCCGTCAGGCTGCGAAAGCAAAAATTGGCACAATCCTTGCTAATATGAATTCAGGAATCTTACAGGTGCACAAGAAAGTGAGAATAACGACAGTTTCATGGATGGCCGCAGCGGCGGCTGTCGTCTTGACTGGGTGCGGCGGATCAGCCGTGACCAGCTCTTCTGGTTCTGGGGGGTCGGGCACACGCACGGCTCCAGTTGGAACCGCCAAGGTGAGAGTGAATCTCGGGACCGGCGACGTTTACGTCACGCCTCTCTCAGGTTCGGACTCTCGCGCAATTTTCTCCGGCAGCGCAATCGGTGTCTCAAGCTCCCGCGTGCTGAACGACGAGGGTGAGCTGACTCGCCGTGCAATCGAGGTGACGCTGACCAACAACACAACTGAGCCGATCGGCGGCAGCGGACTCTATCGCGTCGTTCTTTCAGAATTCGATAACCTTGGTGGCCTGAGCACGAACTACTCTGCGGACACGGTTGTCTCGACCCCAGCTTCCGTAACTCGCCCTTATGGCGTTACGACGGACTCAGACGGCAGCGTCTATTTCAGCGGAAAGACCAGCAGCCAGATCTACAAGATGGTGGGCGGCTCCACCGCACAGCTCGCGACAGGATTCAGCGGACCAGCAGGGCTCGCCGTCATTCCCGGCACCGACAAAATGGTCGTTGCTGAGAACTCCGGCCACGTAATCTCAGTGACAAGCATCACGTCTGGTGGGCGCACGGTCATCGCAGGAACGGGAGCAGCTGGTTCTGCAGATGGACCTGCAGGGGCCGCTACTTTCAGCAGCCCGGATGGCGTCGCCGTCGACTCAGCCGGCAACATCTATGTCAGCGATGCAGGCACAAGCCGCATCCGCATGATCTCCGATCCGTTCGGCACGCCGGTTGTCAGCACGCTCGTTTCGAGCGGGCTCACAACGCTGGCAGACATTGATGTGATGCAGATCAAGGGCGTTGAGTATCTGATCCTTGCCATGAAGCACTCTGTGACCGGCGTCGCACTGCCGGGCGGCCAAGTGTTCTCGATTGCCGGCACATCCGGATCATCGGGCAACGTCAACGGGCCTGGCAACACTGCCCGCTTCAAGCTCGTTCGCGGAGTTCATTCACTAAACGGAGCCATCTTCGTGATGGACTCACAGAACTACCAGGTGAAGCAGGTGACGCTCGATCCAGCGGGCAATCCGATGAACACTGCCGACTGGTACGTATCCCTCCTGGCTGGCGATGGCACCAATGCCTTCTTGGACGGCGCCGGCATTGCAGCTCAGTTCCAATACTCTCAGCACCTGGCTGCCTCGCCGAGCGGCAAGCTTTATGCGGCCAGCTACTCGGGCGACGACATCCGACTGGTTGAGAGCACAAGCTCCACCCTGCCCTTCCTTGGCAGTGGCGGCAGCGGTGCGACCGATCCTGTTCAAGTGGCCAACCCGACCGGCTATTACGAAGACTCTGCCCAGGCTCGGCCCTATTTCGACTATTCCGAGCCCATCGATGCCAGCGCGTCACAGCTGCTCCCGCACTGGGATTTCCTGATTCCCGAAAACGTGGCAGCGTTTGAGTTCGTGCTGACAGTTGAATCTTCAACTGAGTTTGCAGGTGCTCTTGATGGCGTTAAGAACATCACAGCTCCGTTCGTGGGTTCACCTGGCGTTTACGTCCGAACTCTGGCAGGCTCGCTTGGCGCCGGCTACGCCGACGGCCCGGGCGCCTCTGCGGCGTTCTTCCATGTCTATGACATCGCGGCGGCTGATGATGGCACGCTGTTCATGACTGAGACGAACGGCGGGCAGGCGATCCGAATGATCACCACGGACAATCAGGTCCACACGATCATCGGCCACCCGTCTCGGTCCGGCCCATTGACAAGCGGGACAGGAGATGCGGTTGGCCTGACTAACCCCCTCGGTCTCACCGTGAATGCTGAGGGCACCGTGATCTACTTTACGGATGCGGGTCACCACTACGTGGTCCGCGCTGCATTGAATTCACCCAACGCAGACAAGACGCTTCCGCAGAACTGGGATGTCTCAGTGATCGCTGGCACTGGTGTTGCTGGATACGTGGACGGCGACGGCACAGTTGCTCAGTTCGATGGTCCGGGTGATGTTGTGTACAGCAAGCTAGACCACACGCTGTACGTCTCGGACTTCACGCTGAACAAGATTCGGCGAATGACTCTCAACGGCAGCGATCCTGCAGATCCCAGCCACTGGCAGGTGACTCTGCTCGCAGGATCGAGCTTCCTTTCAGGAACGGCTGGAGACGTGGATGACAACGGCACGGTTGCTCGTTTTGACGGCCCGCTCTATATGGCGATGGGGCCGAACGGCAAGATCTATGTCGCTGAGATATTCAACGACCAGATTAGGGTCGTCAACTCGATCGGTGATGTTTTGACATTAGCAGGCGATGTTTCAGGCGCTGTTGATGCCGATACGGGCGTGCTCTCGCAGTTCAATGACATTCGCGGCATCGGAATCGACGACGCTGGCTACATCTATGTCAATGATCAGGACTTGATCCGCAGGGTTCATAGCCTGACGGGTTCGACGCGAACAATTGCCGGCGGCGGCATCACGTTTGGCGACACGACTGGTGATCTCACGATGTTCAATGACCGCACTGGATTGGCTGTCCTGCCGAACGGCGAAGTTGTAGTCGGCGAGCGGTACCGAGTCCGTCAGATCCACCGGATCATCGACAGCGCGGCTCGGTAATTACCAGGTTCGCAATCGAAAAAGCCCGCAGACGCTGTCTGCGGGTTTTTTTGTGACCGATTTGTCTGACCTCTGTATATACTGATTCAGGACAAGGCGAATGACAACCACCTCAAAATCACTGATCATGGCTGCAGGGGCAGCCGTTTTTCTTGCCGGGTGCGGCGGCTCCGTTTCAACAGTCTCCTCTGGCGGAGGAGATACCGGCGGCACACGCGAAGCTGTCGGGACGGCCAAGCTGCGCGTTGATCTGGGTTCAGGCCACGTAACAGTCACGCCGCTGAGCGGCGACCCTGACGGCAGGGCTCTGTTCACCGGCAATGCCATCGGCGTGACATCTTCAAGGGTTTTGAATGATGAAGGCGAATTGACGATCCGCGGCATCAAGGCGACTCTGACCAACAACACGGACAGAGCGATTGGCGCAGATGGCAGCTTCAGGGTGGTCTTCAGCGACTTTGCCAATCTAGGCGGCTTGAGCACCGATTATTCAGCTGAGACGGTCGTGAGTACACCGGCGTCAGTTTCTCGGCCTTACGGTGTTGACACGGACTTTGCAGGCAACGTCTATTTCACGAGCAAGGCGAGCGGCAAAGTGTACAAATACACTGGCGGCTCTGCGACTGAACTCTCGTCGGGCCACGACGGTCCAACCGGCATTACTGATATGCCTGGCACGGATTTTCTTGCAGTCAGCGAATCTGGGGGCGACGTGATAGTCCTCGTCAGCAAGACTTCTGGGGGCAGAACAGTTCTGGCCGGGACAGGAGTGAACGGCAGCAACGACGGCACGGCCGCTTCTGCCCAGTTTAACGGGCCAGATGGGATCACGGTCGATTCTGCAGGGAATATCTATGTTCTAGATGCGGGCTCCGGCTGGATTCGGATCATCTCAGATCCATTCGGTTCTCCTGTTGTTGATACGATGGCGAATTCGTTCTTTACCACGGGTGCGGACATCGATGTGATGGAAATCAAAGGTGTTGAGATCCTGATCGTCGCAACCAAGCACGCTGTTCAGGGGGTAGCGCTGCCCGGTCAGCAGGTCTTTACAATTGCTGGAAACCAGACAGTATCTGGGAATGTGAACGGTGCTGGAGACGTCGCGCGGTTCAAGCTTGTCCGAGGCGTCGATGCCGCAAACGGAGCCATCTATGTGATGGATAGCCAGAACTATCAGGTCAAGCAGGTAACGCTGGACCCAGGCGGCAACCCCATGAATTCGGCGGACTGGCACGTGGCTCGGCTGGCTGGAACTGGCACCAACGGTTTCGCCGATGGGGCGGGAAATGTCGCACAGATTGAGTACTCGCAGCACATCGCCGCTTCTGCCAGCGGGAAGCTGTATGCTGCGAGCTATTCAGGGGATGACCTTCGCCTGATCGAAAGCGAATTCTCGACCCTTCCATTCCTTGGAAGCGGAGGGTCTGGAGCGACTGAGCCTGTGAAGCTGGCTAATGCAGATGGCTTCTACAAAGATGATGCCCAGAGCCGAGCATTTCTGGACTACGCCGTCCCGGTCAACCCCAGCGCGTCTGTGACGCTGGATGAATGGACGTTCCTCATCCCTGAGGATGTGGCGGCGTTTGAGTTCGTCATGGCGGTCGAGTCCTCAACAGCGTCATCCGCGGCCCTGCCGGCTAATCTGTCGCCTGGCTCTCAGCCAGCCGGGTCCAGTGATGTGTACGTTCGACTTCTTGCAGGATCCTCCAATCCAGGAGCCACTGATGGACTAGGAGGCGGAGCTTCGTTCAATTCAATCAATGATATCGCTGCGGCATCTGACGGCACGGTCTACATTACTGATGGCGCCAACGATTCGATCCGAAGAATGACGGCTGACGGCCGCGTTAGCACGATCGCCGGAGACACGACGCGAACTGGTGCTCCGACCAACACAACTGGCGATCTCGTCAGCTTCATTCTGCCGGCTGGCATTGCTGTCAGCCCAGATGGGTCGGTGGTGTATGTCGTCGATTACGGTGCTCATCTCATCTGCCGCCTGCAGCTCTCCAGCCCAAATGCCGATCCCACGGATTCGGCCAATTGGAACGTCCGAGTGATTGCTGGAACGGGCACGCTGGGATATACAAATGGTGATGGTGCTGCAGCGCAATTCCAGTTCCCCTGGGATGTTGCGATTGGAGCGAAAGACGAGACTCTCTATGTCACGGATACAAGCCTGAACAAAGTGCGGCTGCTCCGGCTTATTGGATCAAATGCGACTGATGCGGCCGACTGGGATGTAAGCCTGTTGGCTGGATCAGATGCCACAACATCGACGAGCGGATATGTTGATGATTTGGGTTCCCTTGCTCGCTTCAATCTTCCGCTTGGAATCACGGTGGGTCCAGACTCAAACATATACGTTGCAGATCAATCGAACGCTCGAATCAGAGTGCTGACGGCGCAGGGGCAAGTCACGACCCTGGCTGGAAATGGGTCGCTTACGTTTGCTGACTCGCTCGATGGAGCAACGGCGAAGATGAACGTCATGTACGGCCTGGCCGCGGACAAAGCCGGCTATGTCTATGTCGCAGAGAACAGCTTGGACGCGCTGAGGCGAGTCTCGACTTCATCTGGCGAGACCAAAACGGTCGTCGGTTCAGCTGGAGGTCCCATCTTTACAGATGGACTCGGTTCCGTGGTTCGTCTGGACCACATCCGCGGAGTGGCGGTCCTGCCCAATGGAGAGGTCATTGCGGCTTCCACCCATGCGATTCATCGGGTGCATCGCATTATCGACGACTCGAGCCGCTAGGCTCACGTGTGTCCTGAAAAGCCCGCTGGAGTTCAACTCTGGCGGGCTTTTTTTGCTCTTGGTTTGGAGAGGTCGGTGGTAATCTGCTCGGCACGGATTTGAACCATGGCCAGAAAACTGAACGCACTCACACGCCGCGATTTCTTGGGGGCATCAGCTGCCGCTTGGGGGATGTCTGCGGTTGGACCCTACGCCAAGATTTTGGGCGCGAATGACGATATTGGTGTCGCTGTGGTCGGCTTTCGGTCACGCGGCCAGGCGTTGATGAACTCGTTTGAAGCGATTGATGGCGTGCGTGTTGTCGCGCTCTGTGACGCTGATCAGACGGTGATTGACAGAGAAGCGGCGAAGCGGCCTGACGCCTTCACCAGCACTGACGTTAGGGACGTTTTGGCACGAGATGACGTGGATGTTGTGGTCAGCGCGACCCCGAACCACTGGCATGCGCTTTTGACAGTTTGGGCCTGCCAGGCGGGCAAGCATGTTTACATCGAGAAGCCTGTCTCTCACGGAATCTGGGAAGGGCGAAAGATGGTCGAGGCGGCCAGAAAGTACAAGCGATTTGTGTCGTCCGGTTTCCAGAACCGATCCGACACCGGACTGCGGCCTTTCTTTGCTGATCTGCACGCTGGCAAGTACGGGAAAGTGAAGCACGTGCACGGGCTCTGCTATCGCAACCGCAACGGGATCGGCAAGCGTGCTGAGCCGCTGCCGACTCCCGACAGCATCGACTACAACATGTGGCTTGGACCGGCGGCTGATGAGGCGATCCACCGCAATCAGTTCCACTACGACTGGCACTGGATTTGGAACACCGGCAACGGCGATGTGGGCAACCAGGGCCCGCACGAGATGGATCTGCTGCGCTGGGCTATGGGTGGCCGCGATCTTTCGTGTGAAGTGGTTTCGATTGGCGGCCGCTACGCCTGGGACGATGCCGGCGAGACGCCGAACACCCTGATGACCCTCTATGATTTTGGCGACGTTCAGGCGATTTTCGAGGTGAATGACATTGCGAAGGGCCGGCACGGCACTCGCGTTGACGGCGTTGGCGTTGGTGTGATTATTGAGACTGAAGGCGGCACTTTCCGGGGCGGACGCGGCGGCGGAAAAGTGACTTCTTCATCAGGTGCATTGATCAAGGACTATCCAGGCGATGGCGGGAACGGCCACCAGCGACAGTTCATCGATACTATCCGGAACGGCAATCCGATGGACCTGAATGGTGAGATCGAGAAAGGGCATGTTTCAAGCGCGATGTCGCATTTGGCGAATATTTCTTACCGGGTCGGTTCAGCAGGGACGCCCGATTCGCTTCAGTCTATTTTTGATCAGTCGGATGGAATTCAGGCGGCGTACGAGCGCGCAAGCCAGCGGCTTGCGGACAATGGCGTCGACCTGCGCCGTCAGCCGATTACACAGGGCGTTGCTTTGACGTTTGACGGCAAGGCTGAGCGGTTTACTGGTCGGATGAGCGCAGCCGGGAACGGGCATTTGAAACGCCACTACCGGGCTCCGTTCGTGGTTCCGGACAAGGTCTAGCGATCCTTGTGAGATGCCTGCTCTGTGATCCCAACCTAGATTTCGGCGAGGTCATGCTGAAGTCTCATGGCCTGGCGGACGTTTGCAGCCACGCCTTTATCACCGAGTGGGATAGCCAAACTGATCAGGAGGAGATCGGGAAGGTCATGGCATTTCTTGGTTGGGACAGAGAGCGGATTCAAGTTGTCAATGGTCTGTACCTTGTTGAGATTGACTACTACATGACCCTGCCGTTCAATCACGAGAATGTCCTCCCAGGCTACAGCTCAGTCTGGTTCACTGCACATCCCTGCGATGTACAGCCTCCCCCGGCCAAATCACTCGTTTATATTGCTGACGGTCTTGAAAAGGCTGTGACATCGGAAGATCGACAGATTGTTCAGTCTTACGCGGAGTGGATGGAGGAGTCGTCGATAGCCGCCGGATTCGGCTTTGGCTGTCGAACAGTGCTTCTATCCGCCGATCCTACAGTTTTTGTGCGAGCCGAGGCTGGGGCCGAGGAGATTGAGCTGGAATAGTTGGCGCAGGCTGACATCTTCTGGCTCCTTCGGTAACATCTGACCATGAGCAAGCAGAGGCATGGCGGCGGGTTCGCCGCCCTGCGCTATGTGTTCAGCAAGGCGCGTGAGTCTGGCGGGGTCCGCCAGATGTACCGTGCCCTGCGGACCAGGAACGCCTGCAAGACCTGTGCGCTTGGCATGGGTGGGCAGAAGGGTGGCATGGTCAACGAGAAGGGCCAGTTTCCGGAGGTCTGCAAGAAGTCGGTTCAGGCGATGGCGGCTGATCTGCAGGACCGCGTTCCGCTTTCGTTCTTTTCCGAGAACAGCCTCGCAGAGATGGCCAAGATGTCGCCCCGTGAGTTGGAGTCTTCCGGGCGTCTCGCGCAGCCGATGATCGCCGGGCCGGATGACACCCACTACCGGTCGATTAGTTGGGA